>DATGDQ010000483.1:0-13247 GCA_035310785.1 Gemmatimonadaceae bacterium
AGCACCTCGTCACCACCACACGCGACGGCGATGCAATGCAACTGCTCATCATCAGACACGGGATCGCCGCGGACAAGTTCGAATTCGCGCGGACGGGGCGCGATGACACGGAGCGCCCCCTGACCAAAGAGGGGAAGCGACAGATGCGCCGCGTCGTGAATGGAATGCGACGTGTTGTGCGATCGATCGATGTCCTCGCGTCGAGCCCACTCGTGCGCGCGGCGCAGACAGCGTCGATCGTCGCCAATGAGTATGACGAGCTTTTCATTCATACCGTGCCGGAGCTGTCGCCAGAAGGCGAGCCGGCGGCATTCGCCAGGTGGCTGCGCACGCAGCGCGAGGCCAACGTCGTGGCGGTCGTGGGTCACGAGCCGCATCTCGGCATGCTCACGACGTGGCTCATGACTGGCTCCCGTGAGTCACACGTCACCCTCGAGAAGAGCGGCGCGTGCATGCTCGAGATCGACGAGCAGCCCGGAGCGCGGAGCGCGACGCTTCAGTGGTCGCTGACTCCCGAAGTGATGAAGAGACTCTCGAAGAAGTAGGGCGCGGCTCAGCGATCGCGCGTCTCGATCATGCGGCTCGCGAGCTCGCGCACGAGCTTCGCTGCAACGGTCGCCGAAGCTCCGGATGTATCCTGGGTGGGGTTGAGCTCCACGACGTCGGCGCCGACGATTGGACCTGGTAAGGATTGAATCATGCCCACGACTTCGCGCACGGTGAGTCCGCCCGGCTCGCGGTGCGACACGCCGGGCACGAAGGCGGGGTCCACTCCATCCATGTCGATGCTGACGTAGAGGGGCCCGCGCAGCTCCGGTCGCTCGCCGGCGACCCATGCTCGCATGTCGATCACCCGCACGCCGAATCGCTCCGCCTGTGCGCGCTGCAGCGCGTTCATCGTGCGAATTCCCACCTGCACGAGCTGCGCGGCGAGCCTCTCTTCCATGATGCGCGCGAACGGGCAGGCGTGCGAGAAGCGGTCGCCCTCGAAATCGCCATACAGATCCGGATGTGCGTCGATCTGCAGAATGGTGAGATTCGGAACCAAGGGACCGACGGCACGCAGCACCGGATAGGAAACAGAGTGATCGCCTCCGAGCGAAAGGGGGCGGCCACCGGACTCGATGAGCGCCCGAACACCCGATTCGATCATGCTGCGCGCTTCGCCGTGTGCGGGCAGCACGAGATCACCAACGTCGCCGATGCCGTCGTCGCCGATCACCCGGAGGCCGTTCTCGCTGCATCCGTTCGACTGTGACGAGTGCAGCTCTTCGCGAATGCGCGCGGGAGCGAGCGCGGGGCCGCGCAGAAACGACGAGCTCGCGTCGTAGGGAAGACCGATGAGCGTCGGGAGCGCGTTTGGAAAGTCGACCGTCGCCATCATTCGCCGAGCTGCCCCTCGTTGCTCACCAGGCGCTCCCCGGCGTCGTTGCGCTCGGCGTCGCGTGTGGAGCGACGCCGTGCTGATGCGGTTCGGCGCTCGTGGCCGACAGCGGCGCGCGATGCTCGCCCGGACCGTCGTAGGCCGCGAACACCGCGCAGGTATTGTGGCCTCCAAAGCCGAACGCGTTGCTGATCGCGACGCGCACCTGGCGGCGTTCCGGCACGTTGAAGGCGTAGTGCAGATCGCACGCGGGATCCGGCTCACTGAAGTTGATGGTGGGCGGCACGATCCCATCGGTGATCGCGAGCACGCTCGCGATTGCCTCGACTGCTCCCGCGGCGCCGAGCATGTGGCCAGTCATGCTCTTCGTCGACGTCGAGGTCAGCGAATCCGCATGATCGCCGAACACCATGCGAATGGCGTGGCTCTCCGCTGCATCACCCAGCGGTGTCGATGTGCCGTGCATGTTGACCGTGTCGACCTCCTCGGCGCGCAGACCCGCCTGCGCGAGCGCACGTTCCATGGCCAGACAGGCGCCGAGTCCCTCCGGGTGCGGCGCCGTGATGTGGTGCGCATCTGCGGATGCCCCGACACCGAGCACCTCGGCGTAGATGCGCGCGCCCCGTGCGAGCGCGTGCTCGAGTGACTCGAGGATGAGCGCCCCTGCACCATCGCCCATCACGAACCCTTCGCGCGTGGCGTCGAAGGGGCGCGATGCGGTAGCGGGAGACTCGTTGCGCGTGGAAAGCGCCTTCATGGCGGAAAAGCCGGAAATGCCGATCTCGCAAATGGCAGCCTCGCTTCCGCCGCAGACGATGGCGTCGGCCTGTCCATCGCGAATGAGCATCGCGGCATCGGCGATGTTGTGGTTGCCCGTCGCGCACGCGGTGACGACGGCGTGATTCGGACCGCGCAGCCCGTACTCGATGGAGATGATCCCCGGCACCATGTCGGGAATCAGCATGGGGATGAAGAACGGCGACACACGCTTCGGACCGCCGCGGATGAACGCAGCGCTCTGCTCCTGGAAGGTCTGTATGCCACCGATTCCGGATCCGAAGACGACGCCGATGCGCTCGCGCTGCCCGTCGGTCAGCGTGTTCGCGTCGAGCCCTGCGTCCCGGAGCGCCTCGTCCGCCGCGGCGATCGCGTAATGGCATACCGGATCGAGTCGATTCGCAAGCTTGCGATCCATGAAGTCACGCGCGTCGAATCCCTTGATCTCGCAGGCGAACGTCGTGTCGTAGCCGGTCGCGTCGAAGCTCGCGATCGGTGCGGCGCCGCTCGCGCCCGCGAGCATCGAGCTCCAGAGCTCCGGCACCGAGAGCGCAAGCGGTGAGATGGCACCGAGTCCGGTGATCACCACGCGATGGCGGCGACCCTCGGTAAATGGAGCCTGTGACCTGCCGGTCGCCTTTCCCGGATTCACGGGGCCGCTACTGGAGGACATGGAATTGCGGGGTTCGGGTCGTCGGGCGTTCCACGATCACGATCACTCAAAAGATATTGACGGCGCGCCCCGCCAGCAGGACGACCGTTGCCAGCGAGAGGATCGCCTGCACCATCATCATCATCTTCGCCCATCGGGAGAGTACCGGCACATCGGTCGGCGAGAAGGCGGTGGCCGTGTAGAACGAAAGCGCGAGATAGTCCACGAATTGCGGCCGCCACCCCTCGACCTCCGCCATGGATTTGCCATCCGTGCCTGGCGCGACGATGACCATCTGCGGAAAGAGGAACGCACCGGTCGTATGCGCCACCCTCCCGTCGCGAGCGTTCGGCCCTCCCGCATCCACTCTCCAATACCACATGGCGAAGATGATCACGTTCGTCACCCAGAGCACAGCCGCAGACTCGAGCAGACGTTTGGCGACTTCCGCGTGTTGTGGCAGCGCGAGGATCAGCGTCACGAGCGAATAGATTTGCGCGACCGTCAGCACGACGAGCTCCGAATACCCGAAGAAATCGTTGAGTCTGCGCTGGTGGATGGTGTGTGTGACGATGGCGCCGAGCATGAGTGCGCACACGATCGCCGCGACGATCCACTGCGGCATGACGCTGAGCGAGCGCGGCAGCGCAAAGGGCATCGCCGCGGCGGCCAGGATCGCAAATATGACGGCCCACCGCGGCTCCGGTTTGGTTTCGCGCCGTGATTGCGCCTTCGTCGAAGCGGTCATATCGCCAAGGACAGGGTGAGCGGGAATCGAGCGCGATCCATGCGAGCTTCACGCCAGTCGCCACGCTCGGTTGACGAACGCGGGCCACACGAAGATCTCGTGACGGCCCATCGACCGCAACGTAGCTTTATCGGTCCGGCATTGCAGCAAACGCTCCTGGAGAGACGCAAGTGCCACCTCGCAAGACCATGCCCGTCGTGCACGTCGCGCTGCTGCGCGGGATCAACGTCGGCAAGGCCAATCGCATAGCCATGGCCGACCTGCGCGAGCTGTGCGAAGCGCTCGGGTACGCTGAGGCGCGGACGCTCCTCAACAGCGGCAACCTGATCTTCTCGGCGCCGCGCGCGGACGCCCGCGCTGCAGCGAAGATCGAGAAGGCGATCGCGGCTCGGCTCGGGGTGAGCTCGCGCGTGCTGGTGGTCACGGGACGGGAGCTCGACACGATCATCGAGGAAAATCCGCTCGCCGAATGCGACGCCAACCCGTCGCGCTTTCTGGTCACCGTCTTCGCGCCAGAAACCAACCGCGCCCGTCTCGAGGAGCTCGCACAACGGGATTGGGGAGCCGAACGGCTGGGCGTGGGCTCGAAAGCGGCGTACCTGTGGTGCGCGAATGGAATTATCGAGAGCCCAGCGAGCGTCGCAGTCGGTAAGGTGCTTCGCGACGGTGGAACGAGCCGCAACTGGGCGACGATGAAGAAGCTCCAGGCGCTCGTGCATTCGAGCACGGCGGCGCGCGCATGACTGATCGCCCGCTGCACATTCTCGCGGTGTCCGGAAGTATTCGCCGAGAGTCGAAGAACCGGGCGCTTCTCGAAGCGGCGCAACTGCTCGCTCCGCCGGGCGCGCGCATCACGCTCGACTGGTCGCTCGCGACCTTGCCCCACTTCAATCCCGATCTCGACACGATCGATGGAGGCACACGTTCGCCGGAAGCGGCACGCTGGCGCGAGCGCGTTGGAGCGGCGGACGGACTGCTCATCTCCAGCCCCGAGTACGCGCACGGAATTCCGGGCGTACTCAAGAACGCGCTGGACTGGTTGGTGAGCAGCACCACCTTTCCAGGAAAGCCCGTGGCGTTGCTCTGTGCGTCGGCCATGTCGGTCTTTGGCCCCGCGCAGCTCAAGGAGACCCTGACCACGATGAATGCACGATTCGTCGATGATGCGTCGATCGTGATCCCCGTGCCGGGCGCTGGGGCCAGTGCGGCGACGATCGCGTCCGATGCCGAGCTTGCGAGGGTGCTGCGAGGCGCGCTCGACGCGTTCGTCAGCGCGATCGAGCGAGCCGGTCGTCCATCGCTGCTGCTAGATCGTGAATGACTGCCCTCCCGCGAGCATCAGCGACGCCGTGCGCGCGCACTCCGCCAGCACCGCGGCGCCGATGAAGAGCGCTCCTTCCGCGGCGTAGTATCCCGGCGAGTGCGCGGCGATCACGCGACCTCCGGGCTCGCGCGCGCCGATGCGCATGAAGCACCCCGGAATGCTCTCCATGTACACGGCAAAGTCCTCTCCACCCATGTTGGTGGTGCCGAGGGGCACGAGCGCGGCATCGCCGAGCACACGCGTCACGGCCTGTGCGGCAATCGAGGCCATGCGCTCGGGATTCACAATGGGTGGCGTCCCGCCACTCAAGGCGGTGGTGGCGGTCACTCCGTAGGCGCGCGCGACGTCCGTCACCACGCGCACCAGCTCACGCGTGAGGAGCGTGCGGGCCGTGACCGTCGTCGCGCGAATCGTCCCGGTGAGACGCGCACGATCGGGGATGATGTTGGATGCCGTCCCCGCGTTCATCGTGCCCACCGTGACCACGCCGGGCTGCGCGGGATCGAGCCGCCGCGACACCAGCGTCTGCAGCGCCGTCACGATTGCGGAGGCCGCGACGACGGGATCCGCGGATTCGTGCGGGCGCGCACCGTGTGCGCCGGCGCCGAGAATCTCCACTTCGAACGTGTCGGTCGACGCGGCCAGCGCACCTGCTTGGGCAACGACCTGGCCAACCTCGAAGCGGCGATCGACGTGCCCGCCGAAGATCGCGGCGACATTCGCAAGCGCGCCGCTTTCGAGCACGGCGCGCGCACCATCCCCCACTTCTTCCGCCGGTTGAAGAACGACGAGCACATCGCCGGCGGCGGGCTTGTCGCGAAGCAGTCGCGCGGCCGCCACGGCCCACGTCGCGTGCACGTCGTGTCCGCACGCGTGCATCACGCCGACATTCTCCGAGGTGAACGGCAGCCCGGTGCTCTCCGTGATCGGGAGCGCATCGATGTCTCCTCGCAGCGCAACGACGGGCGCAGCGTCATCGCGCCCGCGAATGCGCGCCACGAGCCCCGTGCCTGCCACGCGCGTCACTTCGGTGATCCCGAATGATGCGAGCGCCGCCGTGAGCTTCGCGATGGTCTCGCTCTCCTGCCACGACAGCTCGGGATGCCTGTGCAGATCCCGCCGCAAGTCGATGAGGCGCCGCGCGTCGTCCAGGGAGAAGTGGCTCCGGACGGCCGATGGAACGTCCACGTCCGCGGCCGCGGTCGTCACGGCGTGCGCAGGACCTGAGTTCGCACGGTGAGATCGTCGACTCGTGCGACGTTCACGTCCACTCCGATTCCCGGCCGATCGGCCGGCACGTGGACGATCCCGTTCTCGTCCATCGTCCACTCCGGGGTCACGACGTCTTGCTCCCAGTAGCGCGCGCTCGGACTCAGGTCGCCCGGGATCGTGAAGCCGGGCAGCGACGCGAGCGCCACGTTGTACGCGCGGCCGACGCCACTCTCGAGCATGCCGCCGCACCACACCGGAATGCCGTTCTTCACACACAGATCGTGAATCGCGCGCGACTGGGCGAATCCGCCGACCCGTCCGGGCTTGATGTTGATGATCCGGCCCGCGCCGATTGCGATCATGTCCTCGGCCTTCTCGACGCTGGTGATCGACTCGTCGAGACAGATGGGGGTCTTGAGCACTCGCTGGAGCTGGGCATGGCGAATGATGTCGTCGTACGCGAGTGGCTGCTCGATCATGATGAGGTTGAGATCATCGAGCTGCCGAAGGCGATCCGTGTCGGCGAGGGTGAAGGCATTGTTGGCATCGGCCATGAGCGGGGCGTCGGGAAACGCGCGGCGCACGGCGCGTACGAATTCCACATCGTGTCCCGGCTCGATCTTCAGCTTGATCTTGTGATAGCCTTCCTTGATCGCTCGGCCGGCCCTCTCGACGAGTGCCTCGGGCGAGCTCTGAATCCCGATCGAGATGCCTGTTTCGATGCCGGAGCGGGTACCGCCCAGCAGGTGCGAGAGCGAGGTGCCATCGCGCTGCGCGCACAGCCCCCACATACCCATCTCGATCGCCGCCTTGGCCATGTTGTGGCCCCTGAAATTGCGCTCGAGCGCGGGGTGCACGTCGGACGGCTGCGCGAACGACGCACCGAGCACGCGTGGTGCGACGTACTCGCAGATCGAATACCACGCCGTGTCGATCGTCTCCGCGGTGTAGTTCGGCGTCTCCCCGGCCACGCACTCGCTCCACACCTCCACTCCATCCGCGTCGCGCAGCCGGAGGAGCAGGATGCGCCGCTCCGTGACCAGCCCGGACGAGATGCGGAAGGGCTCCTTGAGCGGAAGGCGAATCTCGTGGAGGGCGATCTGCTGCAGCCGAATCATGAGGAGGCGTTCCGTGAGAGAATGTAGAAGTAGCGGTCGTCGGGCATGAGGTGCGAGAACCCCGTGATGCGATACCGTCGATCCAGATAATGCGTGAAGATGCGGCGTGTGCTCTCGCGCAGGGCGGCAGCGGTCGAGATGTCGCGTGCGATCACCGTGTCGATATCGGCGGGGACCTCCACACGAACGACATCGGCGTCGGGAAGCTCGGCGAGCGGACCTGCGCCGCGCGCCGTGCCGAATGCGAGCGCGTTCGCGATGGGGGCATCTTTCGCGTCCGCGTCTCCATTCGACCCTGCCGCGGCGGCATTCGCGCCGCCCTCCGTCGTGAGATCCCAGGCGACGATGAAGCGGTCGGTGCCGATGCCGCCGTGCAGCGCGCTGTGGGTGTCCGCGCCGTACATGTCGATCACGTACTCGGTCGGACGCGCGCCCAGCCGCACGATGTTGAGGTAGGCGTTCTTGGCGACGAGTGGATCGTAGGTCCAGAACATTTGATCGACGCCGAGCGGGCGGAGGAGCTCGCGCTGGAAGAGCTTGAGGCGGCGCCCCAGCCCTTTGTTTCGCGCATCGGGGTGCACGGCGAGCATGTCGGACCAGTGGACGAGCTTTCCGTCGATGGCTCCCATCATGCCGAACACGAAGCCGAGGAGGCGGCCACTCGCGTCGAAGGCGCCGGCAGTCACGCCGCCGATGTGCTGGGTGACCTTGAGCATGGTGGTGGGGACGACCTCGGTGAAGTCTTCGCCCCAGATGGCGTGCTGCATGCGCACGCAGGCGTCGTATTCCTCGGTGGTGCGCACGCGCCGGATGGTGATGCCGTCGGCGGGAGTGGGGGTGGGGGTGGGGGCGGGGGTGGGGTTCTGCGGCGCGGGCGTCACGAGACGAAGGGGGAGCGGGGCGATCTCGCGGCTGGTGGCGTCATCGGTACGACTCTGTTCAGAGTGAAGCGGACGGGATGTGGTATACCACATTGTATACCAGAACGGCCATTGCGGCAACTCCACTCCCGCGATCCGCGTGCTCGCGCGCGCCGCCACCCTACCGCGCGTCGTACGCCGCCGCCGCGATCTCGCCCAGCGCCTGGCCCACCACCGCCGTCGCCGCGTTCGGATCCGTCGACACCGACACGTTGTTCACGTATACCGTGAACGCCAGGTGCCGGTTGTCCGCCGTCGTGATGTAGCCCGCCAGCCCCTTCCCCGTGATCAGCACCCGTCGGTTCAACGGATCGTAGACCGCGAATGTCCCCGTCTTCGCAAAGACGTGCCCGGCCGCCGGGGACGTCGGCTGAATGTTCCACAGCGTGCCATCACGTCCCAGAATCGGCAGCGCCGCCCGGAAGATCGCCGAGTCCTTCTGCTGGCTCATGTACGCGAGATAGCTGACCATGAACGACGGCGAGAAGTGCGCATCTCCGCCCGCGCCGTCCGCCTGCTGCGCACCGGTGAGATCGAGTCCGGCGTGCTGCAGAAAATCGTGCTCCAGATCGAATCCCGTCTTCGTCGTATCCGCGGGTGAGCGAACGGCCTTGAGCACCCGGGGAGTCATGCTCGCGTGGAGATTCTGACTCACCTTGAGCGTGATCCGCACATCCTCCTTGAGGGGAGGTGACACGTGCTCCGCGACGAGGCGATCGGGCACGTACGAGGAGCGCAACGACCTGAAGTCCACGGCGCCCGGCGCATCCGACTGCGCCACCACGACCCCATTCTCACGCAGCGCCTCCCCCAGTGTCACCTCCGCGAAGCGCGCCGGGTCCGGGACGCGATACGCGTAGAGGATCGCGGACCCTCCGGCCGGCACCGTTCCCGTCACCTTCACCGTGTGCAGCCCCGCCGCATCCGCGGTATCGGTGCCGAAGTGCACGTCGGGCGCGGACCCCGCCGCGCCCGTGGTCACGCCATTCACGATGCGCACGTAGGAGGTGGCCGGTGCGGGCGCGATGACCGCTGCGGCGCCAGCCCGCGCGCCGGGCCCGATCGTGAGGTCGACCAGGTTGTCGTTCACCACGATCGGTGACATCACGACGTCCGTGCCGAGCTCGCGATCGCCTCCCGTGAAGAGCGTCGCGTCCACGAGCACGCGGCCGGTGACGCGCGTGATGCCATGCGCCGAGATCTGGGAGGCGAGCGTGCGGAGGATCTGCAGCGGATCGCCGGGCACGGCGCGCGTGTGCACATCGCCGTCGTAGGCGTGATCCTCGTTCTCGAAGGCCAAGGTGCCATCCGGGCGCACGCGCGCGGAGAGATTGGGATCGCCGCTCGCGACGAGCACGAGATCGCCGTCGAGCGTGCCGCTCCGGTCCACACGCCCGGTGCGATAGACGCGCGTGTGGAACCGGTAGTCCGCGCCCATGAGCTCGAGCGCGGTGCCCTCCGTCAGCAGCTTGGTCGTGGAGCCCGGCACGAACAGCTTTTCGGCGTTGAGCGCGTAGATGGGCCTGGACGAATCGAGCGAATAGAACTCGATGCCGAACATCGCGCGTCGAAACTCGGGGCGATCGATGATGCGCTGGATTCGATCGGCGAGCGTGGCCGGCGCCTGCGCGCCTGCTGCGCCGGCAAACGCGGCGGTGGTGGCGATCACGGCGACCGTGACGAGGCGACGTCGTGCGAGAATTCCCGTTCCGGCGAGTGCGACGCGCATGACGACCTGCGGGGATGGGGGAAGAAGCGTATCTAGATTGTGTACAACATTGTATACCGTTTTGGGCAATGATGCCCCGCGTGCCGGGGCGACGCAAGCCACGGCGCCCGGCGCGAATACAGCACCGCGCGAGCGGAACGGGCACGTCGTCGGCGGCTCTGGCCAGCTATACTTTCCCCAACCCCGCTCACCCGAGATCCACGCATGGCAGCTCGCACCGCAGCGAAGACCGCGAAGCGACCGCTCCCCATCGGCACCGACGTGTCCCCGATCACGCGCGGCGAAGGTGCCCTCGCGGTATACCAACAGCTCCGCGAGCGCATCGTCCGCGGCCGCCTCGCACCCGGCAGCCGACTCGTCGAACGAGAGGTCGCCGCGCGACTCGGCGTGAGCCGCACCCCCGTGCGCGCCGCGCTCGAACGACTCCGCCAAGAGGGCTACATCATCGCGACCGGAAGCGCGCTCCTGGCTCGCGCCACCGTGGCACCGCTCACCAACGACGATGCCCGTGAGATCCACATGATCGTCGCCCAGATCGAAGGGCTCGCCGCGCGCGAGGCCGCGATGAAGCCCAGAGCCGTGCGGCTCGCGATGACGCGCGACATGCGACAGCTCAACTCGCAGTTCTTCAGGGCGGCGCAGGCACGGCTCCCCGATTCCGATCGCCTCCACGACCTCGACGACGCATTCCATCAACGGTACGTGGACGTGGGCGCCGGCCCGCGACTGCGCGCGCTCCACAACGCCGTCAAGCCGCAGGCCGAGCGCTACGGTCGCATCTACACGAGCACGCTCGTGAGCGAGGTCGCCACCTCCGTGGCCGAGCACGACGCCATCATCAAGGCACTCGAGGCGGGAGACGCCGCGAAGGCCCAGCGCGCCGTGCAGACGAATTGGGAGAACGCGGCCGAGCGACTCTCGCGCGTGATCACTGCCGTGGGCGAGCGGGGCGCCTGGTAGCGGGGCGCATGTTGCAGCACGACGAGTCTCGCGCCTGCGCCGACGCGCCGAGGAACTGCCGGTCGAAGTAGTCGACCGTCGCGCGGTCGGCAGCGAGCCACGTCGTGTACCGCAGAAACCCGTGGATCTCGTCCGGAAACACCAGCTCCTCGTACGGCACGTGGCGCTCCGCGAGACGACGCGCGAGGTCGACCGTCTCGTGAAAGTGCACGTTCCGATCGTCGTCGCCCTGGATCAACAGCACGGGGCTCTTCCAGGTGGCCATCGACGCGACGGGCGACGATTGCCACGCGACATCCAGCGCCCGCGCGATGTCGCCCTTCTCATAGTGCAGCTGCTGGTTCGTGAGCTCCGTGCCGATGTCGGCGATCCAGCTGTGCACGCCGTGCAGATCCACACCCGCCTTGAAGACGTCGGAGTTGCGCGCGAGCGCGAGCGCGGTGAGATACCCGCCGTACGAGCCGCCCCAGATCCCGAGCTTCGATGCGTCCACCTCCGGGAGGCTGCGCAGGAAGTCGGCGCCCGCCTGCACATCCTGGTACTCCGAGGCGCCCCACGGGCCCGAGTGCGGCGGATTGTTGAAGTCGTGACCGTAGCCGATGCCGAGACGATAGTTCACGGCGAGCACCACGTAGCCATGATTGGCCAGATACTGATTCACGGCGTAGGCGTTGGAGTAGTAGTTCATGTAGTGCCAGCCGAGCAGCATCTGGCGCGGCGGGCCGCCATGCACGAACACGAGCCCGGGCTTCTTCAGTGCGTCGCGCGCGTTCGCATCACCGGCGCGAGAGAAGAGCTGCCCGTGCACCTCCGTTCCATCCGCGGCCTTGAACACCACGGGCCTCGGGATCACGAGGGCAGCAGTGGGGAACGATGGCGGGATGAGCTCCGTCGCCAGCGCGCGCGGCGCACCCCCCGCGAGTGGCACGATCGCGGGCAGCGGCGGACGCTGCGCGCCGGCACCGATGAACGCGACGATGCGTCCGTCACCGGTGACTCTGGGCGACCACTCGAGCCCCTCGCCCGACGTCAGCGCAACGGGTTGCGCGCGATCGACCGGCACGCGGAAGAGATGCCTCCGATCGTAGTCCCCTCGCGTGGTGCCCGTGTTCGCGTTGTACACGATCGCCGAGTGGTCCGGCGTCTCCGTCACGAACTCGGCCATGAACGCGCCGGGCGTGAGGAGCAGCGCGGTGCCGCCCGACTCGGGAACGGAGTAGAGGTGCGGCCATCCATCCATGTCGCTGAGGAAGACCAGACGATTGCCGGTGCCCCAGGCGAGATTGGCTTCGCCCTGCGTTTCCGGATACGAGCCGCGGAGGGTCCTGGGACTCTGCCACACCAGGTGTGCGTCGCCGGTGCTCGCGTCGCCGCTCCAGATCTCCCACGGATCGGGATGCAGATCGAGCAGCGTTTCTGGTGCACCACCGGAGCCCGGGCGGCGCACGAAGGCGATGCGCTTGCCGTCGGGCGACCAAGTGGGCGCGCCATCGTTCGACGTCGATGGCGCGAGATAGCGGATCGGCGCGGAGTCCGAGGTGAAGACGCCGATGAAGCTGTGATCGCCGCGATTCGTCACGAACGCGAGGCGGTCGCCTGCCGGCGACCACACCGGCGATCCGATCGTCCCCCGCGCGAAGAACAGTGACTTGGCGGGCGTCGAGCCATCGGTCGGGACGACGCTCACCTGATTGTCCTTGAGGAAGGCGACACGATCGCCGCGGGGCGAGAGCACGGGTTGATCGCCATCGGCGAGCAGCTTCGGCGCGGATGGCGCACCCCTGTCGCTCAGCGCGACGGACCAGATCTGCACCTTCGGCTGCGTGGGCGAATGGCTCGGATTGGGCTGCAGGCCGCCTTCCGCATCCCAGTTCGCATCGTGATCTCCGCCGCGCACGAAGACCACGACCTTTCCATCGCCGGAGATCGCGAGGTTGGTGAGCTCCTGTCCGTCATCGGCGAGGTAGTCGGTGAGTTGATGGGCCGTGAAGTCGGGGGCGGACGCCGCCCAGATGTTGCGCACGCCGGCGCGCACGGTGACCCAGGCGAGTCGGGCCTGCGTGGGAGAGGTGACCAGCTCCTCGATGTACGGGTAGCTCAGCATCTGCTCGAGCGAGAAGGCGCTCGGCGCGAGCAGTCCACGCGCCGCCGGGATGACGGAGCGCGGGCGGGCGGGCGAAGGAGCGGGAGCCTGCTGGGCGGAGGCGGTGGCGGTGATCAGGACTGCGCCCGCCGCGATGGCGGCGCCACGGGCGAGGCGTGTTCGGGGAGCATGGCGAAGCATGGCGTCCTCACATCGTGACGAATGGTATACCGCATCGAGGGGGCGGTGAAAGAATGCGCGCGGGTCCATCGCTGGGCAAGGCAGCCACGCGCCGTGGCGAGCTTGCCCGTTTTGGTATACCGATATAGTATGCCAGAAT
>DATGDQ010000484.1:0-1947 GCA_035310785.1 Gemmatimonadaceae bacterium
GCTGGGGAGACGATATCCTCAAGGCGGACGGGGGTTTGGACCGCGTTGCTCTTCGCCAGATCGTCTTCCAGGAGCCAACCGAGCTCGAGGTGCTGAACGCGATCGTGCATCCGGAAGTCTCCCGTCTCCGCGACGATCTGATCAACGAGGCACGGGAACGCGGCGACGAAACCGTCGTTTGCGACATCCCGCTGCTCTTCGAGCGGCGACTGGTCGACGATTTCGATCGGATCGTCCTCGTCGACGCGCCGCGTCCGCTTCGCCTCGAGCGGCTCACGCGGGAGCGAGCATTGGGACAGACCGAGGCCATGAACATGATCGCCTCCCAGATGCCTGCCGAGCTCAAGCGTGCTCGGGCGGATTTCGTCATCGACAACGACGGCGACATGGCCGCGCTGGAGAAACGCGTCGACGAAGTCTGGCGCGCCCTGCACTCCACGACCTGACTCTCCGGTGAGCCGCGTCCCCGACGAGCTCCTGTATACCGAGGAGCACCTCTGGGTCGGCTGGACCGACGACGAAGTCACGATCGGCCTCACCGCGTACGGGCAGCAGGAACTGGGTGAGACGATCTTCGTAGAGCTCCCCGCCCTCGATGAGAAATTCTCCCGCCTGGACGTCTTCGGCACCATCGAGGCGGAGGATGCGGTGTCGGAGCTCTTTGCGCCGGTCGGCGGGGTGGTGGTGGACATCAATCTCCTGCTCGCGAAGGATCCAACGCTGGTGAACTCGGATCCCTACGGCGACGGATGGCTCCTGCGTCTCCGCCCGTCGTCGATTGCGGAACGCGATGAGCTGCTCGGACCAGACGAGTACCGGGAGCACACGGGCGAGTGAGTGGCTTCGCATCACGCACGTAGCACGCAGGCACGTGGCGCTTCGGATGAATCGCCCGCCCCCCTCGATCGTCTTTGCACTGGGGAAATCCCGTGCGCGGCGGCAGTCGGCTCCGGGTAGCGCTCGCACTCAATTCCCGGAGACACGAGCTTAGCTTCCAGAGAACGCCATGCGCATCTCCGCCCGCATTCTCCCCGTCGCGATCCTGATGCTCGCCGCCTGTCGCGCCTCCGATCGCAGCGCGCCGCGCACTCCATCGACGCTGGTGATGACGTTGCCGGCGGACGCGGACAATCTGTTCCCACCCTTCAGCACCAACGAGACGTCGGTGCAGGTGGGATCGGTGCTCTTCGAGCGATTGGCGGAGATCGGCGACTCCTTGCACTACGTTGGCGATGGCGGCTTTCAGCCTGCGCTCGCCGACTCCTGGACATGGGCCCCGGACTCGATGTCCATCGCGTTTCATCTCGACCCGAAGGCGCATTGGCACGATGGAGTGCCCGTGCGTGCCGCGGATGTCGTGTACAGCTATCACGTGAACACGTCCAAGGCAGTGGGCTCGCCCGTCGGGCCGCTCATCACCAACATCGATTCCGTCACCGCGCCCGATAGCATCACCGCCGTGTTCTGGTTTCATGCGCGAACGCTCGAGCAGTTCTATGACGTGACGCAGATCCAGGTGCTTCCCGCGCATCTCCTGCGGGGCATTCCCGACTCGGCGCTCTCGACCTCGCCGTTCACCAGGAAGCCCGTTGGCAGCGGACCTTACAGATTCGTGCGATGGGTGAGTGGGAGCACGATCGAAGTCGTCGCGGACAGCACCTTTCATCGCGGACGTCCCAGGATCGACCGCGTTGTCTGGAGCATCGCGCAGAATCGGGACGCGGCGATGCTTCGCCTGTTCTCGGGAGAAGCGAACTTCGCCCAGAATCTCCGTCAGCAGGATCTCGAGCAGATTGCGAGACACCCGGAGCTGAAGATCGTCCGCTATCCCTCCATGCTCGTCTACTTCATTCGTCTGAACGAGCGCGCGCGCGGCGGAAAGCATGGCCCGCACCCGGTCTTCGGCGATCGAGACGTGCGGCGCGCGCTCACAATGGCGATCGATCG
>DATGDQ010000485.1:0-13165 GCA_035310785.1 Gemmatimonadaceae bacterium
GAGCCCACGGCGGGGCTCGACCCCGAGGAGCGCCTGCGCTTCCGCAACATCCTCTCGGACATCGGGTTCGACCGGCTCGTCATCTTCTCGACGCACATCGTGAGCGACATCGAGTCGATCGCGACGGAGATCGCGGTGATGAAGTCGGGGCGGCTCATCACCACCGCCGCGCCGACGGACTTTCTGCGCGCCGCATCGGGCAGCGTCTGGGAGGCATCGATTCCGCACGCGCGGTTCGACGAGGAGCGCAAGCGTCTCAAGATCGCGCGCTCGTCGCGAACGAGCGACGGTGTGCTCGCGCGCATCGTGAATCCCGAGCGCCCGCTCCTCGACGCCGAGCGCGTCGAGCCCGACCTCGAGGACGCGTTCATCTACGCGCTCAGCTACGGCACCGCCGCATGACGGTCGCGGACCGAGGCTCGGCATGGCGCCGGATCGCCACCATTGCCGGCACCGATGTGCGGATGCGGCTGGCGCGCGGATCGACCGTGGTGGTGCTGGTTGCGCTCTGCATCTTCGCCTACGTGCTCGTCCCCGACCTCTCGACGGGGCGTGCACTCATGCAGGTGAACGGACACCGCGCCCTGTACAACTCCGTCACGATCGCGCTCGCGACGTCGTCGCTGTGCGCCGTGATGCTCGGGCTCGCCGGATTCTATCTCACCAGCAACACCGTGCGCAGGGACGCGGAGTCGCGCACGGGATACGTGATCGCCTCGACTCGCGTGCGAAGCCTCGAATATCTGATCGGCAAGATGCTCGGCAGCGCCGCGTTCCTGGGTCTCATCGTCCTCGTGTACGTGCTCAACGTGATGGGGATGCAGCTGTTGCGCGGTGAGGCGCCGGTCGAGCCGCTCGTCTATCTCGCGATGTTCCTGGCGATCGAGACTCCGGTGATCGTCGTCGTGTCCGCCATCGCACTCATGTTCGAGTGCGTTCGGCCACTATCCGGGCGCTTCGGCGACATCCTCTACTTCTTCACGTGGGCGACGTTGCTCAGCGTACCGGCGGCAACCTCCGTTCGCAGCGGAGCGGGCAGCTCCCACTTTGACGTGTTCGGCATGGCGTTCGTCATCAACGCGGCGAACGATCAGGTCGAGAGCGACTTCCATGCGCACCCGGAGGTCAGCATCGGCAGCAGCCACTTCGATCCGAAGCAGTCGCCATGGCGCTTCAAGGGCGTGACGTGGACCGCTGCGGTGATCGAGTCGCGTCTCACCTCGGCCTTGATCGCCCTTCCTGCGCTCCTCATCGCCTGGCTTTCGTTCGCGCGCTTCGATCCTGCGCGCACGAAAGGCGGTGCGGATGGCGCGCGCAGGAGCGTACGGGGCCGCGTATCCGCGCCGCTGAGGGGAATGATCCGCGTGCTTCGCCCGGCATCGTGGAGCGGGCACGGACTCGTGCGCGCAACGCTGGGCGAGATCGCGCTCACGATCATGCTCCGGCCTATCCTCGTGCTCGGAGTACTCGCGGCTGCGATCACCGGAGCCGTTCTGCCCACGACAGCGCTTCGTACGGCGCTGATGCCAATCATATTCGTAGCGCTCATCGCGACGCTGGCCGAAATTCCGACGCGCGACCGTTCTGCGCGCGTGGATGGAATCCGGAACGGGATCGTCGGCGTACGCGCATCCAGCATCTACGCCAAGCTCCTGGCGGCGTTCGCCATTGCGGTTGCATTCCTTCTCGTGCCACTGCTGCGCATGAGCGTCACGTCTCCTGGGGATGCGCTTTCCCTCCTCATTGGCGGTTGGCTGTTCGCGGCGGCCGGCGTCGGGCTTGGCACGCTCGCGCACACGCCGAAGCTGTTCGCGGGTTCCGCGCTTCTCTTTCTCTACGTCGTCGTGAGCAGCGCGCACGCGCCGGAATTCGACTTCGCGGGCTGGAATGGCGCCGCCGGCAGCGAGGTGCGCGCTGCATATTTCCTCACCGCGGCACTCTTCGCGGCACTCGCGATCTTCGGCGACTGGCGTGCAATGCGCGCGGAGCGATAGCGCCTCACACGTCCAGTATGGGCACTCCTGAGGAGGTACTCGTGAAGGCACCCCCGCGCACCCATCGGCAGTGAGAGCATTGTCCATCGGCCTCGGAGCGATCGCGCTCGCTGTCGCGAATGCTTCGGCGCAGACCGCGGATGATCCGCTGCGCACGGATTGGGCGAATCTCGCCAAGTACCGTGACGCCAATGCAGCACTCCCGCCGCCCGCGCCCGGCGAGAATCGCGTGGTCTTCATCGGCAACTCCATCACCGAGAGCTGGACACCGTACTTCCCGACGATGTTTCCAGGAAAAGCCTACATCGATCGCGGAATCAGTGGTCAGACGACGCCGCAGATGCTGGTGCGCTTCCGCGCCGATGTCATCGCGCTTCGTCCCCGTGTCGTGGTCATTCTCGGCGGCACCAACGACATCGCCGGCAACACGGGTCCCTCCACGCTCGAGATGATCGAGGACAATCTCGCGTCGATGGCCGAGCTGGCTCGCACGAATGGGATCGCGGTCGTATTGTCATCGGTCACGCCCGTCCACGACTATCCGTGGAAACCCGGGCTGCACCCGGCGCAGAAGATCATTGCGCTGAACGCGTGGATGAAGGACTACGCCGCTACGCACGGCGACATCTACGTCGACTATCACTCCGCCATGGCCGATCCCGACGGTGGCATGCGGAGCGAGCTGTCTCCTGATGGCGTCCATCCGAACGAAGCCGGCTATCGCATCATGGCCCGTCTCGTGGAGCAGGCAATCGGCGATGCGCTCCGGGTTCGGTGATGAGGCACGACTGACTCTGCGAGCGCGCGTGCGAACCGGACTATGGTACTGCGAGCAGACTTCCGCGACTTCCGCGTGCTCGCGACGTCATTTCTCTCGCACACGTCGTATCGCTCTCACCACAGTGCGATTGGCTCCGCCGCAGTAGAACTGATCGCGACCATCGGACTCGAGCCCGGACACGGCAACACCATCCGGAAGCGCGATCCGCTCGAGCACCTCCCCGGTCATCGCATCTACGTGCCGCAATTCACTCCGGTCATCCTCCAGAGTGCCGTGCCAGAGCTCGTCACCCAGCCACGTGACTCCGGTGACGAAGCGGTTCGACTCGATCGTTCGAAGAATCGCGCCCGTGTGCGGATCGATCTGATGGATCTTTCGCCCGTGATACTGCCCCACCCACAGCGCCCCCTCGGCCCAGGCGAGTCCGGCAGCATCTCCGTCACCCGGCGCCGGAATCGTCGATACGATGCGTCCGGAAGCAGGATCGACTTTCTGGATCGCCCCTTTGCCGATCTGGTAGAGATACTCGCCATCGTACGCCGTTCCGGCGTGGGCGGGCACATCGATCGTGCGCGACTCTTCACCCGTGACAGGATCGAACGAGCGCAGCCGCTCGCCATCGGCGAACCAGACCGACCGCCCGTCGTAGGTAACGCCAGCGATCTTCTTCGCCCCCGAAAACGGGCCGTACTCGCGAGTGATCTCGCCCAGGGATTGTCTCATGGGGCGAAGTTACTCGATCGGCAGCGCGGAAGGGAGCAACAAAACTGTCGTGAATCCGGACAACGGCGGCCTGATCCAGCGTCGTGCGCGTCCGCGGCCAAATGGCTGCACCTTCCCCTCACGCGCAAGCGATTCCAGAGCGCGCTGCAACGTGCGTTGACCGGTGCCGAGCGCGAGCGCGAGTGACGAGGTCGACCACGCCTCACCGTCATCGAGCAGCGCGAGGAGTGACCCATGCTGCTCATCCATGGGCCGCGCCAGCAGCACGACCTCGCTCGCGCGATGCGGCACGAGCACGAACCCTCGCTTCGTGGCGCGGATGTCCGCGGCATTTCGGACGGCGACGCGAAGACGCCCGATCTCGACGCGCAATCGCGCGCGGTGCGACTCGTCGACGTACTTTGCGCCGAATGCGCGCGTGAGGAGCACGTCGCGCGCGACATCGCCGGGCCACGCCTCGGCGAGAGCGCGCGCGAGGGCGAAGAGCACCGGACGAGTCGCGAGCGATGTCGCTTCATCCAACTCCCGAACCGCGTTGCGGCAGGCATCCACGATGAGCGCCTGCGACGCCATGAGGGCTTCCACATCCTCGAGCAGGAGCGCTCGCTCGCCGCCGCGCCCGATGAGCCGAGCCGCCGGCGTGTCGAGAACGAGCGACGCCCGTTCCACCTCCGCCAGCAGCGACGGAATGCCAGCGGTGTTCGCCGCGTGCGCGGCACGCTCGAGCGCCTCGCGCGCCGGACGCGTGCGCAGACGCCGGAGCGCAATGCCGGCGACGACGAGCTCGAACGCAGCGCGCGACGCGGGCGGAAACAGCGACACGTCGAGATCGGCCATGGCGCGCTCGGCGTCGTCGACTCGGCCGGTGAGAAGGAGACGGCGAGCTTCGAGGTGCCGCGCGTGCGCGGCATTCACGATATCGCCGTGGCGCGCCAACGTCGCCTGCGCCGCCTCCAGCCTCTTGACCGGCCAGCCGAGGTCGCGCGTGACCAGCGCGATCTCCGCCTCGGCGACGACGCATCGCGCGCGCGCCACAGCCTCTCGCGGCCCGAAGGCTCTCGCCGCGCGCCGGAGCAGCGCGCGGGCACGGTCGAGATCTCCAAGTTGCGCCATCGCGATTCCGCGCAACGCGAGAGCCGCCGCGTCGTCTCGCAGCGCGACTCGGTTCAGCGCGCTGAACGGATCGCCTGCGGCGAGCGCGCGAGCGGCGGCGAGGATCATCGAGTCCATGGAAATCCCGTCACTCTTGTTACTCACACCGTCGACTGGCCCGGCTCTAATCTACCTCCCGTTCACCGGCCGCTCGTCACGCGACGGCGCGCCACGATCAGGCACCCAGGATGGATGGAGAGTATGACCATGACGACGACGATGACCGGAACACGCGAGGAATGGCTGGCCGCTCGGCTCGAGCTGCTGAACGACGAGAAGGAATTGACACGGCGGGGCGACGAGCTCGCGCGCAAGCGGCAGGCGCTGCCCTGGGTACGCATCGAAAAGGACTACCGGTTCGACACCGACCAGGGGAAGGCATCGCTCGCGAACCTGTTCCGCGGACGCTCGCAGCTGCTCGTGTACCACTTCATGTTCGGACCGGACTACAAGGCCGGTTGTCCGTCGTGCTCGAGCATCGCCGACGGCTTCAACGGCATCGCGGTGCACCTCGAGAATCACGACGTGTCGCTGTACGCGGTCTCGCGGGCTCCGCTCGCGAAGCTGCAGGCGTACAAGCAGCGCATGGGCTGGACATTCCCGTGGGCTTCTTCGTTCGGCGACAACTTCAACTTCGATTTCAGCGTGACCTTCACCGAGCTCGAGCAGCGCAGCGGAGGCATCGAGTACAACTATCGGCGCGAGGATGCGATGCCCGAAGCCGTGCTGAAGCGGTCGCTCGAGGAGTGGAGATCGCTCGGCAGCGAGGCGCCCGTGGGCCAGATCGCCGCGTCCGCCGGCACCGACGTGGCTACGTTCCTCCGCGAGCGCCCGGGAGTGAGCGCCTTCGCCATGCGCGACGGCGAGGTCTATCACACGTATTCCACGTTCGCGCGCGGGCTCGATGGTCTGTGGGGCATCTATCAGTGGCTGGACCGAGCGCCACTGGGGCGCAACGAGCGCGGCGTGTGGTTGCGCCACCGCGACGCGTACCAGGCGCAGTGAGCTCCACTCCGCTCATGCGCGTGCTGATGATGGCGCTCATGATGTCGGCGATGATGGTGCCGTCGATCGCGCCGGTGCTCCGGCGGTACCATCGCACGCTCGCCTCCGGGGACGTGCGCAGGGCCGGCCGCTGGACGGCGGCGGTCGGCCTTGGATACGCTGCCGTGTGGATGGCGATCGGGCTGGCGCTGTTCGCCGTCGATGCGGTGCTTCGCGGCCGACAGATGACAGCGATGGGCGCGAGCTTCTCACCGGGCGTGACCGGCGCGGTATTCCTCTGCGCCGGCGCGCTGCAGTGCTCCAGGTGGAAAGCCCGTCTCCTTTCGAGTTGCCGGGAGGCGTTCACCGCAGGGTGCGTGGTCGCACCGAGAAGCATCACGGTCGGGTGGCTGAGCGGCTGCGGGCTCGGCGTGCGCTGCGCCTTGAGCTGCATGGCCCCGACCGCAATACTGTTCGTGGTCGGCTTGATGGACGTACGCGCGATGGCGCTGATGATGGCGGCGATCCTCGCCGAGCGCCTCGCGCCCGATGGGGTGCGGATCGCCCGCCTGACGGGCGCGCTCGCACTCGGTGCGGGATTGATGATCTGTGCGAGAGCAATGGGAGTCGCGTGACGACGGGCGCCAGGCTCGGCGCGCGCTCGTTTGCATCAGAACTGGGCCGTGCGGGATGGATTGGCGACGCTCACGGTGGCGCTCTCGCCACATGATTCTCACGGAGACCACCTCGGCAGCACTCGCGACTTCTTCAGGGTAAAGACTCGATGCCACGCACCGTCGCAGTACACCGTTGCTCGTGGGCCGAAGGCGATCCGCTCATGCGCGAGTACCACGATACGGAATGGGGAGTGCCGGTACGAGATGGACGCGCATTGTGGGAAGCGCTCGTGCTCGATGGATTTCAGGCAGGCCTCTCGTGGATCACCATCCTTCGCAAACGGGACGCATTCCGCGAGGAGTTTCGCGGATTCGATCCCGTTATCGTCTCCGAGTTTGGCGAGAAGGACATCGAGCGCGCACTGGCGAATCCAGGAATCGTACGGTCGCGAGCCAAGATCGAGGCGACCATCGCCAGCGCGCGCGCATACTTGAAGATGCAGGCGGACGGCGAGCCGTTCTCCACCTTCGCGTGGTCATTCGTGGGCGACTCACCCGCGAAGATTCGCGGCGACGTTCCGGCGAAGACTCCGCTTTCGGAATCGCTCTCGGTGGCGCTCAAGAAGCGGGGGTTCAAGTTCGTTGGCCCGACGGTCGTATACGCCTGGATGCAGGCCACCGGGCTCGTGAACGATCACGTGTCGGGGTGCTTCAGGCGGAACGAGGTGTAACGGGAAGAGATCCGCGCGGCCGTTCAGCGGCGCGGTGCGACGTGCACGGTCGCAGTCACGAAGTCGCTCTCCCACACCGTGGTGCCCGTCGTCGAGCGCCGCAGGCTCGTGCCATTGAGCAGCCATCGTCCATCGGCATCGACGATGACGCGAGCTCGCCCTGCGGAATCGGCATGAAAGAAGATCGCCTTCGTGCGGCCCTCGCGAATTGCTCCAACCGAGAAGCCCGGAACCGCCACGCCGCGCCGCAGCACACGCACGACGAGCGTGTCTCCCGCGTGCAGGTCCGTCGGATCGCGCTCGGGTACCAGCTCCAGCGCGAGACCGAGCGGCCGCGTCCAGCTCTTGTCCGCGATCCAGGCGGCGTTGCTCTTCGCGGGCGCGATGCGCACGAACGTCATCGCGTGCTTCGTGTACGATTCGGTCCACTTCTTCTTGTCGCCGAGCGACTTCCACGCCGCACGTACCGCATCGCTCGCATCGATCTCGCCGAGATACTGGTCGATGAGTCGCGGCTCGAGCGTCAGCGTCCTGGGCTGCAGCTCGATGCCGATCGACGCCACTCCGGCGGCCCGAGGTATCCACATGTACTCGAGCCGCAGGGCCGCGGCGGTGGGCCGCGGAAGAAGTCTCGTGACTCCGGCTTCTCTCACCACCGCTCGCACCACTCGGTTCTCGACGATCGCGAAGTCGTCGTTCGGAAAGGTCTCTCCGCTGGTGAGACCGAGACGAAACGGAGTGCCGACGCGGCCGAAGTTGGTGGCCGAGATCAGCCAGGTGTCGTGCGCGGAGGCGGCGACCGCGGAGCCCAGCGTGAGCGCGACGACGACGAACGCGATGGCGGTCCGGCGAAACCCGTTGCGGGCGGAGAGGAATGATTGATCTCTCATCTTGTCCATAGTAACGTCTGCTCGTGTCCGGCGCACCAGTCGAACGATCTCATTCCCGGCTCAGGAGAAGCGCATGCAGGAAGCAGTGAATCCATTCGCCGGGTGGGAGAGCTTCTATGTGATCATCGGCTCGTCCGGTGCCGCGCTCACGGGGCTTCAGTTCGTTGTGATCGCGCTCACAACGGAGCTGCGCAGGCAGCGCACGACGGCGCAATTCGATGCCTTCGCGACGCCAACGATCGTTCATTTCTGCGCCGCGCTCTTCGTGTCGGCAATACTCAGCGCGCCGTGGGAAGAGGTGTCGAGCGCAGCGATCGCGATTGGAGTGACCGGAGCCGCGGGGATCTTGTATTCGGGACTGGTCGTTCGCCGCGTGACGAGCCAGAAGCAATATGCCCTCGTATTCGAGGACTGGCTCTTTCATACCGCGCTGCCCTTTCTCGCCTACGCCACGATCTTGTCGGCCGGCCTCACGGTCGTGCATCACACCGTCGATGCGTTGTTCGGCCTGGGCGCCGCGTCGATTCTGTTGCTCTTCATCGGCATCCACAACGCGTGGGACACCGTCACCTTCCTCGCGGCGGAGCCGGAGAACACCGATGGAGCGAAGCCGGAGAGAGCGGAGGGCGCGAGCGCGGCGGGAGACATGCCGGCGCAGTAGCGGGTGTGTGCGCCGGAATGCGTGGCCGACCCGAAGATCAGCGCCGACCGATCTGGTTGAGCTCTGGCGACAGGATCCCGAGACGCACCTGCATGCTGGACGCGACCCGATGCGCGAACGACTTCATTCGTTCCACATTCGGCCCCGCGTGGGAGGTGTCGAGTGTCTCCTCCAGTGTGGCCAGCCATCGCTCGAAGTGCTCGCCGGTCAATCCCGGCATCTCGAGATGAGGCCGGAACGCGTTCCCGGTATATCGTCCAGTTCGGAAGAGCAATGTCGACCAGAAGTCGACGATCCGCGGAAGATGTGCCGACATGTCGAGCTCCGCAAAGTACGGCGCGACGAGAGGATCGCCCGCAATGCGTCTGTAGAATTCGACGAGGAGCGGATGCAGGTCCGCCTCACTGATATCGCTGCCGCGCGGCACGGGTGCCGGCTGCGGCACCCGTGCAGTCGGCACGTTTTCGACGTGATCGAGGGCGGGCACGATCGGCAGGGTCGACATGCGTGAAAGATGCTACGATTTCAACGTCGAACGAATCCCACCGCTCGATCGCGTCGTGGACCGTCAGGAGGACTCTCGTGAGCAGTGTCATCTACACCATCGGGCACTCCACGCGAACGCTCGAGGAGTTCGTGACTCTCCTGCGCCAGGTCGGGATAACTCTGTTGGTGGATGTGCGCTCGACGCCGCGCTCACGGGCGATGCCACAATTCAACATCGACACTCTTCCAGACGCGCTCGCTGCGGACGGAATCGGATATCGCCACCTCCGCTCGCTCGGCGGACGACGTCATCATCCGCGAGGTGCGCCGCCCTCGCACAACGGCTACTGGCGCGTGCAGGCGTTTCGCAACTACGCGGACTACGCGGAAACCGACGAGTTTCGCGCGGGGCTCGACGAGCTGCGCGAGCTTGGCCAGCGGGAGCGATGCGCCATCATGTGCGCCGAAGCGGTGTGGTGGCGATGTCACCGTCGAATCATTGCCGATTACCTGCTGGCTGGCGGCACTCGGGTCGAGCACATCATGGGTGAGGGGAAGCTCGTCGCGGCAACGCTCACTCCCGGTGCGACCTTGTCGTCCGACGGGACACTTCGGTATACATCAGAGAAGGACGAGTCTCCGAATCGGGTACGATGAATGCCATGTTTCATTGACTCGTCCGCCCGTTTCGGGCACACTCGACTCGAGTGTGAAATGAGATCCAGAGTCTTCAGCGCCGTCTCACATGCCGTTTGAGCCGTAATGCGAATCGCCTTGATCTCGACTCCATTTCTCGCTGTGCCGCCCAAGAGTTATGGTGGAACCGAGCTGATGGTGTACGAGTTGGCGGAGGGCCTCGTCGCGCGTGGACACCGTGTGGAGCTGTATGCGACGGGCAACTCGAGGACGTCGGCCGAGCTGAGATTCCTGTATTCAGGCGCGCAGTGGCCCCCGGGACCGCTTACCGATCTGAACCATGTAGCGTGGGCGATGCGTGAGGTCGTCGAGCGGGGCCCCTTCGATGTCATTCACGTGCATTCCGCGGCCGCGTTGGCCTGCTCGCGCTTTCTCCCGGGTGTTCCGCTGGTCTACACCATTCACCATGCGCGGGAGAGGCAGCTCTCCGCATTCTACGAGTACTACCGCGACGCACAGTACGTCGCCATCTCCGAGGATCAGCGGCGGCGCGAGATCCCGCTTCCCCGCGTCGCCGTCATTCATCACGGCCTGGACCCGGCGAAATACGAGTTCACGGCGAAGCCTAGCGGCGACTATGTCTGTTTCATCGGCCGCTTTTCCCGGATCAAGGGGCCTCACATCGCGATCGATGCTGCGCAGCGAGCGGGCGTTCCGATCCGTGTCGCTGGAGAAGTGCACCAACCCGATGAGCCCTGGGCCAATCTCGAGCTTCGACCCAGACTGCGACAGGCGCACGTCACCGAGCTCGGATCGATCGGACAGGAGGCCAAGACGCCACTGCTCTCGCAAGCACGTGCGCTCCTGGCGCCCATCGAGTGGAACGAGCCGTTCGGCCTCGTGTTGATCGAGGCAATGCTCTCGGGATGTCCCGTCGTTGCGTTCCCGAGAGGGAGCGTTCCGGAATTGGTCGAAGAGGGAGTGACCGGGTTCATGGTGCGCTCGCTCGAGCAGATGGTCGACGTCATTCGGCCCGGCGGCGCGATCGATGGGATCGACCGTCTCCGGTGCCGTCAGCGCGCGGTCGAGCGATTCAGCGCCGATCGAATGGTGGCTGATCACCTCGCGCTCTACGAGCGCATCAGCAGTCCTGCTGCCACCACGAAGCGACGCTCGAGTTCGCGAGTGGTCGCGTAAACCCGTCGCCCATCGGGATGCGAACGCGACCCGCCGACGCCGGCGCGATCGGCGCCGAACAGGAGCCCACCACGGACAGACCCGTCATTTCCATGACGGAGGCTGTGGGCTACGCCGGCATACCGTGCGCTCGCGAGTCGCCGGTATCGGATGCCTTGGCGCTCAAGCACGATCGCCTGTTCCTGCTCAGCGATCAGAACGGCAACATCGCCCCGCCCGGCAATTGCTCGCTCGGCCTCTTCGAGGACGACACGAGAATTCTGAGTCACTACGAGCTTCGAGCGGCGGGCACGCCGCAGGCGCGACTGTCGACGCAAATCGTCCATCCCTATCTGGCGCAGGTCGACTTGGCGGTGACCGACCACGCGTTCGGGGGAAATACCTGGGATCCGAGACACGCCATTCATTTCCAGCGCGAGATCATGCTCGAGGATTCACTCTTCGAGCGGCTGACTCTCACGAACTTCCTGATCCGGCCGATCGACTTCTGGATCGAGCTGTCAGTCGGGTGCGATTTCGCGGACATCTTCGAGGTGCGCGGCTGGCGGCGAGAGCACAGAGGCGAATTCCAGGCTCCGTCCGTGACGCCGGAATCGATACGGTTCGCGTATCGCGGACGTGATGGCCGGCCGCTCGAGAGCACGATTCGATTTCGCTCGAAGCCCGACGCCGTCGATGCGCGCGGCGCCCGGTGGGCGCTTCATCTTCGGCCGGGCGTGCCGGTCCGTCTCGAATGGGACGTTCGCGGCGAATCGTCGAGGACTCTGCCACACATCGTGCAGCGCGACTCGTTCGAGCAGCGCCGGACGCGACTCGCTGGGGAATATGCGGATTGGCACGCCGACTGCTCGCACTGGAGCAGCACCATCGAGACGTTCGACGCGACCCTCACGCGCGGCATCGATGATCTGCGCTCGCTGTACATCGGCGAAGACGGCGAACAGGTCATCTCGGCCGGCATCCCATGGTACTCGACCGTCTTCGGCCGCGATTCGATCATCACGTCGCTCGAGACGCTGTCCCTCAATCCGCGGATCGCGCTGGACACGCTCTCGTATCTCGCCCGGCATCAGGGAGCGAAGGAAAATGCGTACACCGAGGAGCAGCCCGGCAGGATCATGCACGAGCTTCGGCGCGGAGAGATGGCCCGGAGCGGCGAGATTCCTCACGTGCCGTACTACGGGACGATCGACGCCACGCCGCTCTGGCTGATCCTCCTGCACGAGACGTGGCGGTGGACGGGCGATGAATCACTGATACGCGACCTCTTACCCAATGCTCGGCGCGCCCTGGAATGGATCGATCGATTCGGAGATGTCGATGGCGACGGGCTGGTCGAGTATGCGAGCACGTCGGCGCGCGGTCTCGTCAATCAAGGCTGGAAGGACTCCGGCGATGGGGTGCCCTACCCCGACGGCCGGCTGCCGGCGCCGCCGATCGCGCTGGTCGAGGTGCAGGGCTACGTCTACGACGCGAAAGTTCGCATGGCTGCCATCTTCAGGCACGCCGGAGAGCACGAGACAGCACAACGGCTCGAGCTGCAGGCGGAGCAGCTCCGCCAACGGGTGAACGAGCAGTTCTGGCTGGAAGATGCCGGCACCTTCGCCATCGCCCTCGACGGCGAGAAGCGTCCGGTGGCCACCGTCGCGTCCAATGCCGGTCATCTGCTGTGGAGCAGGCTGCCGGACGCCGAGCGTGCGCGCCGCGTTGCGGCAACGCTCCTGGCACCGGACATGTCTTGTGGATGGGGCATCCGCACGTTGAGTGCGCGGCATCCGGTCTTCAATCCCATGAGCTACCACGATGGGTCGATCTGGCCGCACGACAACGCGATCGTCGTCATGGGCTTGTCGCACTATGGGCTCAGCCAGCACGCGCTGCCGTTGGTGACCGCTGCCCAGGACGCGGCGGCGGGAGCGAGGCTGCATCGCCTGCCGGAGCTCTACTGCGGAATGAACCGGGACGGCGCAACGCGCCCGGTGGGATATCCCGTCAGCTGCTCGCCACAGGCGTGGGCCAGCGGCGCACTGTTCATGATGCTGCAGGGCATGCTGGGCATTCTGGCGGATGCACCCACCGGGGCACTGCACATTCGCAATCCAGTGCTGCCGGCGAATCTCGAGAAGCTGACGATCACGAACCTCTGCGTCGGTCCGGGTCGCGTGGCGCTCCATTTTGCGCGGCACGCCAGCCGAACCATTGTGAACGTGCTGTCGGTGGAGTCTGCCGGCGAGCCGGTTCGCGTGCAGGTAGAGATCGGTTGAAGCAGAACGGCTGAGGATGCGCCGACCACAACGCTGACCTCGAGTCGGG
>DATGDQ010000486.1:0-3693 GCA_035310785.1 Gemmatimonadaceae bacterium
ATACGCCGAGTACGAGAAAGGGCACGAGACCGGGTCCGACTATGACGACGATCTGACCGCGCATGATGCTCTCGAGAATGCTCGCGGCGAAGATCCACGAGAGCGCGTAGGTGGGCGCGGCCACGACGTGAATGAGCGCGAAGCGCAGTCGAAAGGGTCGTGGCCACGGTACGCGGTTGGCGAACCGGTAGACGAGAATGCCGAGGAGCGCAGCCGGCAACAGCGAGCGGACCGCCAGCCACGTCGCCCGCGTGAGGGTGACCGGCTGATGCTGCGTGTAGATGAGCCCCGTATAGAGCGCCAGCACCGGCAGCCACCCCAGCCCGAGCTGCAGCCAGACCAGTGCGCGGGTCCACGTGCGGGCCGAATCCCCTCGCTCGGCAGCCCGCGAGTCGCTCACTTCGATCCCTCGCCCGCCGCGCGCTTGGCGTCCATCACGAGGTGACCCTCTTCCCACGTCGCGCCGCCGTCATGCGAGATGTCCTGGCTGTAATGAAAGCCGGTGGCGGAAATGTCGGTGATGCGAGTGCGGGAACGATAGGCCTTTCCCTCGGGATCGATACCGTCGGCGGTCGTGCTCATCTCGTTTCCTTGCCACTGGGCAATCGAGGTCGTGACCCGCTGATGATAGACCTCGATCGCGGTGACGATCCAGTGCCTCGCGGCAGCGTCATAGATGCGCACGAAATGTGTGTACGCGATCGGATTGCCGGATTCGTCCACGATCCGAAGCTCGTCCTCGACCCCCCATCCGTCCAGCGCGCGCGATCCCTTCCACGTGCCGTGCAACCTTGGCACCCCGTGGATGCGCGCAACCAGCCCGGACACTTTGGGCTTGATCGCGAGCGCCCACTCACCCACGAGGAAATCGTACTGCGCAGCCTCGCGCGGTGCTCGCGTGCCAGCGGCGGGCGTAGCGGTGCCGCGTTGTGCGGGCAACGCGAGCGGAGACAGCGCAAGCGCACACACGAGTGCCAGTTCGCGAACGTTCATTGGTCCTCCAGCGGTGACTGCCAGCGCCACCACGGCGCCGAGACTGACCACAACCTGGGGACCCGGGCCGCCTGCGTGTGGAGCTTTTCGCCGAGTGGTAGAGTGGCACCGTCGAACGGCGCCTGGCGACGCACGCGGCGCCGTATACTGGCGTGCATGCCAACTTCGACTGGAACGCCAATGCATTCCGACATCCTGATCTCCCTGCGCGGCGTGGATAAGAGCTACGCGACCCATTCCGGCACTTTCACTGCGCTTCGCGACGTTACACTGGACATCGCTCGTGGCGAATTCATCGGCGTAGTTGGGCAATCGGGAAGCGGCAAGTCGACGCTGCTCAATCTCCTTTCGGGAATCGATCGTGCGAGCGCCGGAGAGGTGTTCGTGGGTGGTGTCGCGCTGCACGCGATGCGAGAGCGCGAGATGGCGAAGTGGAGAGGGCGATCGGTCGGAATCGTCTTTCAGTTCTTCCAGCTGCTGCCGACGCTCACCGCGATGGAAAACGTCATGCTTCCGATGGATCTCTGCGCGCGATGGCGGGCGCGGGATCGCGAACGACGCGCGCGTGTGCTCCTCGATCGGCTGGGCGTGGCGGATCAGGCGTACAAGCTCCCGGCCACGCTCTCTGGCGGACAGCAGCAGCGCGTGGCAATTGCGCGAGCGCTGGCCAACGAGCCCGCGGTGCTGCTCGCCGATGAGCCCACCGGCAACCTCGACTCACAAAACGCCGCGAACATTCTCGAGCTCTTTGCCACGCTCGCTCAACAGGGGCAGACGATCGTCGCGGCCACGCACGATGCCGGCGTGCATCGCGTGTGCACGCGTACGGTCGCCATCGCGGATGGTCAGATCACCGAACAGGTCGCGTCGTATGCTTAGCCCGCGCTGGCGAAAGATGGCGCGCGATGGGTGGCTCCATCGGGGCCGGAGCGCTTCGGTAGTCCTTGCCATCGTGGTCGGGCTCGCGGGCGCCGGTACCGTTCTGGACGCGTGGTCGCTGCTGCGCCGCGTCACACGCGACGAATACCTCGCGACCAATCCCGCCTCGGCAACACTGCGCGTGGATTCCGTCGATGCGTCACTGCTCGATTCCGTGCGGGCGATGCCCGGCGTGCGCGACGTGGAGGCGCGACGCACTGTGCTTGCGGGCGTGCGCGTTCATGGCGCCTGGAACACGGGCCTCCTCTACGCATCGAACGATCTGAGCAGCCGGCGAATCGGCGTTCTCGCGCGGCAGGAGGGCCAATGGCCACCCGCAGATGGTGCCTTCGTCATCGAGCGCTCGTCGGTAGCGTTTGCCGGCTCCGCGGTGGGTGACTCCATCCTCGTGCGCGTTGGCAAGGGTGCCGAGGTGCGCCTGCCCGTCACGGGCATCGTGCGCGATGAGGGGCTTGCACCGGGGTGGATGGACCACGTGGTGTATGGATTCGTCACGCCGGCGACGCTCGCGACGCTCGGCGCACCATCCTCGTTGAACGAGCTGCGGTTCACGGTGAGAGACCGCAGCCTCGATCGCGGCGCCATTCGAAGGGTGGCGAACCAAGTCCGCGCGCTCGCCGTTCGTCTCGGCCACGAGGTTCTGTCGGTGGACGTTCCCGCTCCCGGACGACACGTGCACGCCGCGCAAATGGATTCGCTGCTCATGATCATGGGCGCCTTCGGCGTGCTCGCGCTCTGCATGAGCGGCTTTCTCGTCGTGAATCTGGTGACGGCGATGCTCACCGGGCAGCTGCGCGAGATCGGCGTGATGAAGGCGCTCGGCGCGCGCCCCGCACAGCTCGCAGCGCTGTATCTGGTATTCGCGCTCGCACTCGGCGTCGTGGCCTCGGCGATCGCGATTCCTCTGGCGGCGTACACGGGGCGCGCCTACGCGAGCTTCGCGGCTACCATGCTCAATTTCGATGTCGGCGGATACGCGATTCCACGTCTCGCGATCGTGCTGCAACTCGTTGCCGGGCTGCTCCTGCCGGTGCTCGCCGCGGCGGTGCCCGTGGTGCGCGGCAGCAACGTCTCCGTCGCGACCCTGCTGCGCGATGCCGGCATCGGTGGCGTGACCGCGCCGTGGATCCAGCGCATCCGAGGCACGCAGCGTCCGCTTCTCTTCTCCCTGCGCAACGCGTTCAGGCGTCGCTGGCGCACGACGCTCACGCTCGTGACGCTCGCGTCGGGTGGCGCCGCGTTTCTCGGCGCTCTGGATCTGCGCGCGTCGATTCGCGATTCCGTGGGATCGCTCTTCGACAACGTGCTCCGTTTCGACATGGCCGTGCGGCTCGACAGCCCACACGACGCCGACAGCATCGCGGCCGTGGCGTCGCGAATTCCGGGAATCGAGATCGCGGAAGAATGGGGAAGCGTGCGCGCAACGCAGGCAGCCGGAGGCGAGCAGGCAGCGCCATTCGCAATAACGGTGGTTCCCGCCGATGAGCGGCTGATTACCCTGCCGATCGTGCGCGGCCGCTGGATGCGCGGTGGCGGCGCGCCGGAAATCGTCATCAACACGCGCATGCTCGAGGAGCAGCCGGAGCTCGCCGTCGGCGCGAGCGTCGACCTCGCGATCGGCGGCCGCACCTCCCGATGGACAGTGGTCGGATCCGTCGAATCAGCGATCCCGCAGCCAACCGCGTTCGTCACGCGCGCGGCGCTCGAGCGCGTCGCTGGCGACGCACGCGTGACGACGCTGCTCGTCCGTGCGCGTGATCG
>DATGDQ010000487.1:0-4492 GCA_035310785.1 Gemmatimonadaceae bacterium
GTCGTGCTGCGATGGGAGTATCGCGCGGGCTCGACCATCTACGCGGTGTGGACGCAGGGGCGCAGCTTCGAGAACGACGGATCCGCGTTCGGAAACTTCAATCTGCACGGAAGCACGCGCGATCTGTACGCGATTCATCCAGACAACACTTTCCTGATCAAGGCGTCGTACTGGTTCAGCCTGTGACGCGCGCCGTTCCCTGAACATATTGTCCGCATGACACGAGTTGCCTTCCTCGGCCTCGGCGCGATCGGCGCGCCCATGGCCAAACATCTCGCGCAGCCCCCGTTCGAGCTCGCCGTGTGGAATCGCACGGCTTCGAAGGCGCGCGCATTCGCATTCTCGGTCGGCACGGGCGTCCGCGTCGCGAAGTCGCCTGCCGATGCGGCGCGCGGCGCTGAGTTCGTGGTGATCTGCCTCCCGACATCGCAGGATGTCGACGCGCTGCTCGACGGAGCGGACGGGCTGCTCGCGGGCATCGCGCGCGGCTCCATGGTGATCGACGCCACATCGGGAGATCCGGCGACATCGCGCACGATCGCCGCGCGTCTCGCCGCGATCGGGGTGGGCTACATCGATGCCCCGGTGAGCGGAGGCACCGCGGGCGCGGAGAAGGGAACGCTCACCGTCATGTGTGGCGGAGACGAATCGCTGTTCGAGCGTGCGATGCCGGTGCTGCGCGCCTTCGGCGAAAAGATCGTCTTGTGCGGGCCCACGGGCTCCGGCGACGCGGTGAAGGCGGTGAACAATGCGCTGCTCGCCGTCCACGTGTGGGCCGCAGCGGAGGGGCTCGCTACGCTCACCAAGGCAGGGGTCTCGCCGTCACTCGCGCTCGATGTCATCAACTCGTCCAGCGGCAGCAGCCGCACGACGGAGCGCCTCTTCCCGGAGCGCGTGCTCTCGCGCACCTACCCGCGCACCTTTCGCCTCGCGCTGCTCGACAAGGACGTGGGCATCGCCGCCGGCGTGGCGCGCGAGAACAAGGTGCCGTCACCCCTCCTTCAGCTCACGAGCGAGCTCTTTCACTCGGCTCGGCAGATGCTGGGCGAAGAGGCGGACCACGTCGAAGCGGTGCGCGTGATCGAGCAGTGGGCGGGCGTGGAGATCAAGTGACGATCTCCGCGATCCGCCCGCTCTCCGCACGAGCTCCGGGCATCGAAGAGATCCGAGCGCAATTTCCGGCGCTCGCTCGCGTGCACCGCGGACATCGCGTGGCGTACTTCGACGGTCCCGGCGGCACGCAGGTGCCGACCAGCGTTGTCGACGCGATTCGCGAGTATCTGCTGCATCACAATGCGAACTCGCACTGGTCGTATCCGACGAGCCTCGAGACGGACCTCGTCATCGACGCCGCGCGCGAAGCCGCAGCGGACCTGCTCAACGCGGGTGCGACCGAGGTTGCGTTCGGCGCGAACATGACGACGCTCGCGTTCTCGCTCTCTCGGGCGCTGGCGCCCACGATCTCACCGGGCGACGAGATCGTCGTCACGGAGCTCGATCATCACGCGAACGTCGCTCCCTGGACGCGGTTGGTGGCCGAGCGTGGTGCGGTGATCCGGATGGTGCGCATGAGCACCGAGTCCTACTCGCTCGACTGGTCAGATCTCGAGCAGAAGATCGGTGCGCGCACGAAGCTGCTCGCAATCGGCGCATCGTCCAATGCGCTGGGAACGATTACCGACGTCGCGCGCGCGGCCGAGCTCGCGCACGCATTCGGCGCGAAGGTGTTCGTCGATGCGGTGGCGTACGTACCGCATGCGCTGACGGACGTGCGAGCACTGAACTGTGATTTTCTCGCGTGCTCGCCCTTCAAGTTCTACGGTCCTCACCTCGGCATGCTGTACGGAAGACACGAGCTGCTCGCGTCCGTCGATTGCGCGAAGCTCGCGCCCGCGCCATCGCGTGCGCCGGATCGCTGGGAGACGGGGACGCTCAATTTCGAGGCGCTCGCGGGCACCACTGCCGCCATCGACTTTCTCGCCTCACTCGGCGGCAGCGCGGCTCCGGACACGAGCGATACCCGCCGCGCGAAGCTCACCCGCGCTTATGCCGCGATGCACGAGCGCAGCGTATCGTTGTTTGCCGCACTCTGGGCCGGACTCGCCGCGATTCCGGCAGTACGGCTGCATGGCGCACCCCCAGCCAACGGGACGAGTCGAGCCCCGACGGTCTCGTTCACCGTGAAGGATGTCGACTCGCGCACGGTGGCCGAGCGACTCGCGGATGAATACGGCGTCTTCGCGTCGAACGGCATCTTCTACGCGTCGACGATTGCGGAACGCCTGCAGATCACAGGCCCGGGATGGGTCCGCGCCGGGATCGCGTGCTACACGACGATGGAGGAGATCGAGCGGCTGGTGACCGGAGTGCGCGCGATCTCGAGGATGCGATGACACACTCGCTCGGCGCCAGTTTCGATTCGTTGTCATGTCTTTTCGAATTCGTGCACAGCCGTTGGCCGTAGTTGTCGCTACGCCCTATCTCGCCGTGAACGACTTCTTCCGCGACACTTCCTTCTTCTCGAGCGCGCCGAGGAAGGGCTCATACACGGATCCGGGGCTCCACAACACCCATCCGTCGTACCCCGCGTCATAGACCGCGCGCTTCTGCTCTTCGAGCTCCGCCGCACCGTATTTCGGCGTCATCCCCTTGAGCGAGAAGGCCTGCAGCCACGGACGCACGTGATTGCCGGCGCCTACGCCGATCTTCAGATCGCGCTCGTGCGCGCGATGGATCGCCGCGTAAACGATCTTGTACGGCTCCGTGTTCGGCCGTTCCACTCCGAACGAGCCATGCGGGTAGTGCGACGGATACACCATCGGCAACAGCACGTCGCTGCGCGGTGCGAGCTCCTCCCACTGCTGTCCGATCTCCAGCGCGCCAGGAACCGTCGTCACGAGTCCGAAGATGTCCGCGGTGCAGCGCGCACCCGCCGCATGTACGCGAGGACAGGCCGTCTTGAAGAACTCTCCCAGCGCGTGCGGCTTCGTCACGCCGTTCGCATCCTTGAACACCTGTTCGGGCAAGCTCTTGTACGGCTCCGGAAAGCGGATGTAGTCGAACTGCACCTCGCCGAATCCCATCTTCGCCATCTGCTCGGCAACACGGATGTCGTACTCCCAGATCGCGTGGTCGTACGGATCGACCCACGTCAGCCCCTTCTTGTCCCGCCACGGCGTGCCGTCGGGCTTTCTGATCACGTGCTGCGGATTGTTCCGCGCGGCCACCGAGTCCTTGAAGGTCACGAGCCGTGCGATCGCGAGAATGTGATGCGCGCGGAGCGTGTCCAGCAGCTCCTCGAGATGCGGAATCTTCCCCGCGTTGCCGGCGTTGCGCTTCACGAGAGTGTCGGTACTCTCGAAGTTCAGCCCGAACTCGTCCTTCATGTCGATGACCAGCGCGTTGATCTCCGTCGAGTCTGCGATGGCGATCAGCTCGTGCATGCGCTTCGGGCTTTGCGATGCCCAGCGGTTCACGTACAGCGCTCGCACGATCTGCGAGTCATCCGCGAAGGAGCCCGCCAGCGCGCCCGGCTTTGCGGTCGCACGTGAGGCCGTCGTGTCAGTGGAAGCCAAAGCCGCGGCGGGAGGGGCGGGCTGCTGAGCGACGATCGTACTTTTTCCTTCACCAGCGCCGCAGGCCGCGAGCGTGAGGAAAAGGAGGGGAATACTGCGCATGTGGTGGGGGATGCTCTGCTGAGGATTAACCCGCGACTGTGCGACACGGCGACGGTAAACTACGACGATCCTGCCGTTTCCGTCACAGGCTATATTCTTCACGGCATGCCACGATCCGTTCCCCGCGCCGCATTCGCCCTGCTTCTCGTCGCAGCCGCGTGTCGTCGTCCGCACGAGACGCCGCCTGCCGGCGAATTTCTGGTGCTCGCCGGCGACTCGACCTTCTGGGTTCACACGGGGGTCGAGGGCATCCGTGCGCGTGGCTCGCCGCTTCACCTCGCCCGCTTTCGCGGCCGCTACTACGAGGTGTACATCACCGACGATGACCGCTCCTACACCGATGCGCTCATCGTCGGTCAACAGATGTATCGCCGCGATCTCCTCAGCGACGACTCGGCGCTCGTGTTCGAGGATACCACGATCAGCCACATCGCCCGCTGGTACGGGCGCTCGCATCCGAACGATCACCCGCTCGACACGGACGACGAGCCGGATGCCGAGCCGCACGTCTCGGCGCAGAGCGAGCTCAATACCGTCGCACAGCACGGGCAGTATCTCTCCTACGAGTACAAGGCGGACCTGTCCGTCGTCGGCAGCGAGGAGTGGCACACCGCTCGTCGCGGCGTGGTCGATCTCCGCGATGCGGGCGCTCCCACCGTGGCCGACATCTTCGGGACGAGCAACGGCCAGTACATCGTTCGCCGGGGGCGCACCCTGTTCGCGCATGCGCGTGACTCCCTGCGCGCGTCCCGTGACTCGACCTCACGCGATGCCGCCCGCGCGATCGGGGATTTCCGCTTCGACGAAGCGAGCTT
>DATGDQ010000488.1:0-2687 GCA_035310785.1 Gemmatimonadaceae bacterium
CAGCCTTCCTGAAATCGAGCTCGCCGCGCTCACGCTGTTCGATGGGCGCGGCCTCGACGACGTCCCCACGCTCGTCACGAGCGAAGCGGACCTCAGAAGGGCGCAGGAGAGGGGACACCTCTGGGTGGCTCTCGCGGACGACAAGCCTGTCGGGCTCGCGCAGGTCAATGTGATCGAGCGCAATGCCGTGCATCTCGAGGAGCTCGATGTACATCCCGATCACGGTCGCCGTGGACTCGGCCGCAAGCTCGTCATGGCGGTCTGCGATTGGGCTGCGGAGCAGGGCTATGAGACGGTCACTCTGACGACGTTCCGCGATATCCCCTGGAACATGCCGTTCTACGCATCACTTGGATTCGTCGTGGTCCCTCGCGAGGCTCTCACGCTCGCACTGGCATCGGTCGTTCACGAGGAGAGTCGTCGCGGCCTGGATCCCGCGCTGCGCGTCGTGATGCGACGCGTCTGCGACGTGCGGCTGTCGCGCGCCGGATAGCCAACGGCATGCTCGCCGATACCACCATACGCCCAGCTCGCGAGTCGGATCGAGCCTCGCTGGTGCGCATCTGGGAGCGCTCGGTGAGTGCGACGCATCACTTTCTCACGCGCGCCGATATCGAGCGCCTTCGTCCACTCGTTGCGGAGGAGCTGCACGGCAACTCGATGGACCTCTGGATTCTGGTGAATGCGAACGACGCGCCGCTCGGCTTCATCGGGATCGTGAACGACGAGATCGAGGCGCTCTTCCTCGATCCTGCGGTACACAGGTGCGGCGGTGGTCGCCGCCTGGTTGCGCACGTGCAGTCGCTCCGAGGCGGAGCGCTGACGGTGGACGTGAACGAGCAGAACGATGCTGCGCGCGCCTTCTACGAGAGCCTCGGCTTTGGCGTCGTGGGCCGTTCGGAGCTCGATGATGCCGGACGCCCCTTTCCGTTGCTGCATCTGCGACGTCCTCCACCTTCGGTCTTTCAACCTCGGAAACGCTCATGAGAACCTATGAAACCGCACGAAGCGATGCCGACACTCGAGCCACGAGCTTCCCATCGGGCCCCGCAGCTGTTCCCCGCATGCGCACGGTCTCGAGCCCCGGGGCCGCTGTCGTCGCGCGGCTTGGGGCCCGCATCGCGCAATATGGTGTCGCATCTATCCTGCTCGCGATCGGAATGCTCAAGTTCACGGCGACGGAGGCGCAGGGCATTGTCCCGCTGGTGACGACGAGCCCGTTTCTGCGTTGGATGTACGCCGTGTGGAGCATCGAGAGCGCATCGCGCGTGATCGGCATCGTCGAGATCATCGCGGCGCTCGGGATCGCCTCACGCGCCGTCTCCGTGCGAGCCGCCATCGTCGGAAGCTCACTCGCGGTGGCCACGTTCATCGTCACCCTGAGCTTCTTCCTCACTGCTCCCGGGGTGTGGGATGCCGCGCTGGGATTTCCGTTTCTCGGTGGGACGGGTCAGTTCATCGTGAAGGACATCGTGCTGCTGGGCGCATCGATGTGGGCGCTCGGTGAGTCGCTCGGGTCGGCGCGACGCGGGTAGTCCGTCGCGCGACCGCCTTGCGGACGATCCGGGAACTCCGGGCGGTCGCGTGGCTAGATCACACACACACTATCGCGAACAGTCGGTCGACATCTACACCGAGCTGCCGCGGCACTTTTCAATCGGAGCACGATCTATCATGTACTTCACACGCGACACATTGGCTGGGAGAATTGCGCCATACGCTTCGCTGGCCCTCACGGTATTCGCGCTCGCGGCATGCGCCGATGCACCGGCGGGACTCGACGCCGCCGGTGACAGGAGCGCCTCTGCCACCGCGAGCGAGTCGGCATTCCCGCGTGCCGGCGATGGCCCGGGTGCTGTGTACACGCTCACGAATGGCGTCAACGGGAATGCGGTCGTCGCCTTTCACAGGGCACAGGATGGTTCGCTCACATCGCTCGGCTCTTTCGCGACGGGCGGAACGGGAGTCGGAGGAACCATCGACCCGCTCACCTCGCAATTCGCGGTCATCGTGAACGATGATCACGATGCCTTGTTCGCCGTCAATGCCGGCAGCAACGAGATCTCCGGCTTTCGCATCGGTTCCAATGGTGCGTTGACGCTGGCGAGCAAGGTATCCTCGCACGGCGCAGTTCCGGTGAGCCTCGCCGTGCACGGCAACCTGCTGTACGCGCTCAACGCAAGAGACAATTCGGTGAGCGGCTTTCGCATCTCGAGCAATGGGCTGATCGTCGCACTTCCACACACCACACGCTCGCTGGCGACGGGAGCCAGCGGCGCCGCAGCAATCCGGTTCACGCCGGATGGACGACAGCTGATCGTCGCCGAGCGGGTGAGCAATCGCCTCGAGGTATTCGCGGTGCAGCCGGATGGACGGCTTGGGGATCCCGTGGTAACGCCAGGCAATGGTGCGGCGACCTTCGGCTTCGATGTCACGTCGCGCAACCAACCCATCGTCTCGGAAACGCAGGGCTCGCTCACCTCGTACGCCCTGGCGCAAGGCGGCGCGTTGACTCCAATCACGCCGTCGATCAGCACCGGCGGACGGGCTCCGTGCTGGGTCATCATCACCCAGGACGGACGCTTCGCCTACACGACGAACTCCGGCAGCAGCTTCCTGGCCGGTTTCGCGGTGGACGCCGAGGGTCATCTCACGCCGCTCACGCCCGGTGGGCACACGGGAGACTC
>DATGDQ010000489.1:0-12133 GCA_035310785.1 Gemmatimonadaceae bacterium
GTTCGGCTCGCGCGGATCTGACAACGACAACTAGTCGGCGTACTCGAGCGCGCCCTTCGCATTCCGAAGTATCACGCACGAGGTCGACTCCGCGAGGGGGATCTCGATGAGAGAACCGTCTTCCAGATCGAACATGATCACCTCGGTCGACTGGCGCACCGCGCGCACTTTTCCGAGTGCTGCGGGTGGGTCGTTGGTGGATGGAGCGGCCGCAGTGTGGATGCGCATCACGGAGCCGTCATCGAAGTGCAGTGACGCGGTCGCGCCTTCCCATCCGATCTGCGCGACCGAGCGACCCTTGATGATGGGCGTGAGCTTCTGATTCCGGCGCATCCTCGCGGAACTCATGGAACGCGCTGTTCGGTATTCGGCTGTGAACGTGGCACGTATCCCCGTCGAGTGTGATGCCGCGCACGGTGGCTGGGCGGTACTGGATTCGGCCTCACGTAAATACGATATCCTCTCACCCAGTTCTGCGCGATGATCTGCTGCGCCACTGCGAGGTCGAGCGTGCCTGCGCATACCCGCCGATGCAGCTCGTCTTCGAGTGCGTCCTTGACGTACGCATTCCACGGAGTGGTGCGGAAGGACTCCGGCCAGAGATTGCGGATCGAATTGGAGCCACCGAGCTGAAGACTGATCAGGTGATCGATCTCGTACTCGCCAGGTTGGCGCGTGCGGATGCCGTAGCTCGCGTAGACAGTTCGCTTCACCTCTATTGGGACATCGCGTACGCGCTTCGAATATCCGGGCACGCAGATGTCTCTCGCGCTCACGGGGAGCGCGGCTCCCGGAGTCTTCACCGGGTCGGGGACGAAAGGGAAGCGCAGTGCGGTGTCGCTCTGTGCGACTCCTGTCGTGGCGACCACGCCGGGTGCGAAGGTCGCACCGACATGGCTGTGCTGAGCCGATGCCGGGCGTTCCCGTGCGAGAAACGCGAGTATCGAGATCGCACATGCTGTGGTGGCACGCCGGCCGATCACTGAGCGTATTCGCTGTGAGCCATTCGGGAATCTAGGCGTGTGTAGCAGCCTCAGCGCTCGATTGACGCGGACCGCTCACCACGCCAACATGGTGACATTCGCCTTCGCCCATCCCGGGCGACCGCTCTCACTCGCGCATCCACACTCATGCACCGTACCAGACTCTGTGTCGCCGCCGCCTGCCTTCTTGTGACGGCTTCTCCGCGGCTCACCGCTCAAGGCTTCAACGGCGTGATGCAATTCGTGTCCTATGAGAATCATCCCGATCAGCCGGACACGATCACGCAAATGACGAAGGGGTCGAAGACTCGAATGGAGGGGATGGGAAGAGGCGGCATGATGATCATGAACGGGACGAGCCGCATCATCATTCTTCCCGAGCAGAAACAGTACATGGAGCTGCCGATGAATTTCGGCGACAAAGCGGGGGAAAGAGAGTCGGCCAAGCACCGTGGAGTCGCCGAGAAGACGGGCAAGACGGAGACGATCGCGGGCATCAAGTGCGACGATTGGCACTACAAGGGCACATCCAGCGATGACAAGCCGGAAGAAGGAGACGCGTGCATAGCGCAGGGAGCCGGGCTCATGATCGGGCGACTCGCCGGCGGCGTCACGAGACATCTCTTCGGCGCCGGCGGCAAGGAATTCAATGACGCGATCTCGAACGGCGGCGGCATCATGAAGGTGACCGAGAATGGCAAGGTCACGTTGATTGCCGTAAAGGCGCAGGAGACGTCGGTGCCCGACGCGATGTTCGCTCCGCCCTCGGGCTATACGAAGATGGACATGTCGCAGATGGCGATGCCTCACAAGCCGTAGCGATGGCTCATCCTCCCGCGCTCGTATACCTCTTGAGCGCGGCTCGCCAGAGCAGCCGGCTCGCACCCAGTGCCGCGATGCCCACGGCGAGCGCCCACATCGCGAGCGCAGGCTGGAGGCGGCCGGTGAGTGCCGACGCAGGAATGGTCGTCGTCCACGCAATTGGAATGAGATAGACGAAGAGAAAGCGGAGCGCACCCGGGTATGCACTCACCGGGTTGCGCGCCGCCTCGAACAGCGCGTCGAATAGCGCAGCCATGTTCTCCACTGCAACGAACCAGAAGGCGAGACTCATCAGCGCCACCCAGATCGCGTAGACCACGGCGATCGCCACGGCGAACGTCACGATGAAGCTGATGAGCACCCACGCGCTCATCGTCCGCCCGGTCTGCGCGAACGCGTACGCCGCCAATGCGAGGCCGAGCACGACGTCGGCGAGTCGCCACACATCGAGCCTGCGGAAGGACACGTAGAACTGCGCGTCGACGGGACGCACGAGCACGAGATCGAGCGCGCCGCTTCGAACATCGCTTGGAAGATGACCGATGCCCGGGCGCAGCACCGTCTCGACCACCCCGGCGAGCGCGTTGAAGATCCCGAGCAGCACGACCACGTCCCAGAATTGCCAACCACCGAGAGATGCGGTGTGCCGAAAATAGAGGGCAACGGTGAGCATCGCCATCGCGAGCCAGAACACCGTGCCGAGCAGGCTCGCGATGAAGTTGCCGCGATACTGCAGCTCCTCGAGCCAGTTCAGCTGCCAGAATGCGCGCAGCACGACGATCGTACGGCGGATGCTCGTCATCCACCCACCGCGCCATAGCGCCGTCGTCCGCGCGACCACACCAATGCGTAGAGCAGCAGCCAGATCGCGAGCCAGATCACCTGGCCCGCGAATCCTCGCGCATATTCGGCGGTGGTATCGACGGTCCCCGTGAGCACCTCCACCGGGAACGACACCACGTATGGAAACCATAGATACTCGGCGATGTGCACCACCCGTGGCGGGAGGAGCGACAGCGGCGCGATCCGTCCCGAGAGAAAGAGAGATATGCCGAACTGCAGCTCCACGAGAGCCGTTGCGCGCGTGGTCCAGAACGCGAGCAGGCCGGTCGCGTATCCGTTGAGAAATCGAATCGCGGCGGCGAGCACGATCGCAACGATCGCGAGCAGCCAACGGCCGGGATCGAAGGGAATGCGCGCCGCCGGCCAGAACGCGGCGGCGATGATCCACGCGGTGAGAATGATCGCCGCGGTCGGGCCCTTGTACGCGATGTTGTCCGCGATCGCCTCGTGGATCGGCGCGATGGGGCGCGTGAGACGATAGTTCATCTCGCCTTCGCGAATCCACCGGTCGATGTTCCACGCGTCCCATGACAAGGTGGCCTGGTTCACCAACGCAACGCCGAAGAAGTACTGCGCGAAGGCCTCGCGCGTGTAGCCATCGACGGCGCCGGCCGCGGCGATCGACCACCAGATGCCGAGCGAGATGATGGGCTCGGTGATTCCCCAGATCAGCCAGATCGCGATCGATGCGCGATACTGCAGATCGATGAGAAATGCCGAGCGCATGAGCTCACCGTACTGATCACGGAATGACGCCACCGGACCCGGCGAGGCGTCGCGGCTCATGGGGGCGCGCGGCGCACATCGGCGCGCACCGGCGTCTCGGGCTCGGCGTCCGTATCCTGCGCTCCTTCACCGAAGGCGATGCGGATGACTTCCTCGATCGGCGGATCCTGAATCGACAGATCGGCTACCGCGAGATCGGCGAGCAGTCGAGCACTCGCGGCAGTCGCACTCTCGCGAGGCACCTCGATGGTTGCACTCGGCGGCGCGAAGTGCGCGACGCGTCCGTACTCCTCGAGCCGCGCGCGCGGAACGGGCTCCGACAGCACGACCTCGATGCGCTTGATCGGTGCGATGCGCGCAACCAGCTCCGAGAGCTCGCCGTCATAGAGTAGTCTGCCACGATTGATGATCAGCACGCGCGAGGTCAGCGCCGTGACGTCTGCCATGTAGTGCGAGGTGAGCAGAATCGTCGCGCCATGACGCTGGCGGTACTCTCCAAGAAAGGTGCGGATCGTCTGCTGCGCCTCGAGATCGAGCCCGAGCGTCGGCTCGTCGAGAAACAGCACCTCGGGTTGATGCAGCAAGGCGGCAGCCAGCTCGCACTTCATGCGCTCGCCGAGCGATAGTTGCCGTGCGGGCTTGTCGACGAGATCGCCGAGCACGAGCAGCTCCACGAGCTCGGCACGCCGCGCGCTGAAGTCGGCGGCCGAAACGCCATAGATGGCGCGATTGAGCCGGAACGTTTCCTCGGGAGGAAGATCCCAGAGCAGCTGCTGCTTGTTGCCGAGCACGAACGCGATGCGCTGACGAAACGGATTGCCGCCGGTCCATGGATCGTATCCAGCAACCTGCGCGCGGCCAGAGCTGGGGAAGAGCAGCCCCGTGAGCATCTTGAGCGTCGTCGTCTTTCCGGCACCGTTGGGGCCGAGGAACGCCACCGCATCGCCACGCTCGATCGCGAATGTCACCGAGCTCACCGCGCGCACCTGGCGATAGTGAGGACGCGCGAGCGCGGCGAGTGCGCCCTTGATCCCAGGGTCGCGCACCTTCACATCATATGTCTTGCTCAAGTCGGTCGCGACGATTGCGGCGGGCATCCGGGAAAGATGCGTTGTCTGGCCTCGCGCCGGCTACACCACTCGATAGCTTCCATCAGCGGCGGCTCTCACACTGCAGGCGCATACAACCTGACGGAGATCGCAGCAATGCTGTACATGATCGTCGAGAACTTTCGCAACGGCGACGCCGTGCCCGTGTACCGAAGATTTCGCGAGCGCGGAAGGCTCGCGCCCGAAGGTCTTCGCTACGTCAGCAGCTGGGTGACGCACGACTTGAGACGGTGCTACCAGGTGATGGAGTGCGAGGATCGGAAGCTGCTCGACGAGTGGATCGCGAACTGGAGTGATCTCGTCGACTTCGAGGTGCAGACGGTGATGACGTCGGCCGACGCCGTCACCGCCGTCACACCCTCGCTATGACGCCGACGCAGCCTCGACCAGCGCGGCCACCTCGCGCACACGCGGCGCGATCACGGGCGAATCCTCGATCGCGCCACTGATCGCGTCGAGCGTCTTGAGTCCGTTGCCCGTGATGCACAACACCACCTCGTCGTCCCTGCCGAGTCGTCCCTGCTCGGCCAGGGCCAACGCGCCCGCCACCGTCGCACCGCCAGCAGTCTCGGTGAAGATGCCCGTGGTCTCCGCGAGCAGGCGAATGGCCGCGACGATACTGTCGTCGCTCACGGCCGCCGACCAGCCACCGGTGCCACGCATCGCGCGTGCGGCGAACACGCCATCCGCCGGATTCCCGATCGCGATCGACTTCGCGATCGTATTCGGAATCTGCGGCACGAGCGTTTCTCCGCCGCTCTCCACGAGACGCGTGATCGGTGAACACCCCGTTGCCTGCGCGCCATACAAGCGCGGCGCCTCGTCCGACACGAGTCCCGCTTCGCGAATCTCCCCGAACGCCTTGTGCAGCTTGGTGAGAAGGGAGCCGCCGGCCATCGGCACGACGACCGCACTGGGCAGTCTCCAGCCGAGCTGCTCGGCGATCTCGAAGCCCATGGTCTTCGAGCCTTCGCCGTAGTAGCCGCGGAGATTCACGTTGACGATCCCCCAGCCAAACCGATCCGCGACCTGAGCGCAGAGACGGTTCACATCATCGTAGTGGCCGCGCACGCGCACGAGATTCGGACCATACACAGCGGTGCCGAGCACTTTCGCCTGCTCGAGATTGTCCGGAATGAAGATCCACGCCGGCATCCCCGCGCGCGCGGCCTGCGCCGCAACCGCATTCGCGAGGTTGCCCGTGGACGCGCAGCCGATGGTCTCGAGTCCGAGCGCCTTCGCCGCATTGATCGCCGAGGCGACGACGCGATCCTTGAACGAAAGCGACGGGTGAGACACCGCGTCGTTCTTGATCCAGAGCTTCGCGACACCGAGCTTGTCGGCGAGCCGGGGCGCATCGACGAGTGGGGTAAAGCCGGTGTCCTGCGAGAGCGTTGGCGTTCCCTCGAAGGGAAGCCATTCGCGATACCGCCACATGGACTTCGCACGCGTCGCAATCTCTGCCCGCCCCGGAAGTCTGCGCGACGACGGATACATCGGCTCGAGCGGGCCAAGGCACGCGCCGCATACCGCTTCGGGGGCGGCGTCGAACTCCGCGCCGCACACCTTGCAGTGTTGCGGGAGTGCGTGCAACGAAGACGATGAAGTGGCGGCACCGCGTGCCGGTAGCTCTGCTGTGTGCATGTTGTTCTCTAGTATTTCGGAACTGTTGGATCGACGTCGTCGCTCCAGCGATTGATGCCGCCGGCGAGATTCCACACCTTCCTGAAACCGGATGCCTGCAGCTGCTGTACTGCCTTCGCGCTGCGACCGCCGACCTTGCAGTGCACGACGATGTCACGCGCGCTGTCGAGCGTGGGCAGCGCCTCGATGATGTTGCCGAGCGGGATCAGGCGGGCGCCGGGAATGCGCGCGATGTCCCACTCGTGTGGCTCGCGGACATCGATCAGGTCGAAGTCGTCGCCGCGGGTGATCCGCTCGGCGAGCTCCAGCGGCGTGATCTCGGGAACCGCGCTCTGCGCAGCGGCATCCGCAGCCGCGGCCTGACGCACTCCGCAGAACTCCTCGTAGTCGATGAGCTCCGTGATCTCGTGCGTGCCGCACGCCGGACACTCGGGATCCTTGCGCAGGTTGAGCGTGCGGAAGCTCATGCGCAGCGCGTCCACGAGCAGCAGCCTTCCGGCGAGGCTCTCGCCGATGCCGAGGATGAGCTTGAGCGCCTCGGTCGTCTGGATCGTGCCGATGATCCCCGGCAGCACTCCGAGCACTCCGCCTTCGGCGCAGCTCGGAACGAGTCCCGGAGGCGGAGGCTCGCGGAAGAGACAGCGATAGCACGGCGCATCGGCGGTGGCGAACACGGACGCCTGTCCCTCGAATCGATAGATGCTTCCGTACACGTTCGGCTTGCCGAGGATCACGCACGCATCGTTGACGAGATAGCGCGTCTGAAAGTTGTCGGTGCCGTCCACCACGAGATCGTACGTGCCGATGATCTCGAGCGCGTTGCGCGACGTGAGCGGCGTCTCGTGCGCCTCCACCTTCACGTTCGGATTGAGATCCTCGATGCGATCGCGCGCCGAATCGAGCTTGCGCTTGCCAATGGCGCTGGTGCCATGCAGCACCTGGCGCTGCAGATTCGTCGCGTCGACGACGTCGAAGTCGACGAGCCCGAGCGTGCCCACTCCGGCAGCGGCCAGATACAGCGCGGCGGGGGAGCCGAGCCCGCCCACGCCGACGAGGAGCACGCGCGCGCGCTTGAGCTTCCTCTGCCCTTCGAGGCCAACGTCGGGAAGAATGAGGTGGCGGCTGTAGCGGAAGATCTCTTCGTTCGAAAGCTCCGCGGCCGCGGATGCGGTCGTCGACATCGGGTCAGCCTCCGGCAATCGCGGGAACGATGGTGAGCTCATCGCCGTCCTTCACGGGCGACTGAAAGCTGCCGGTGAAGCGGATGTCCTCATCATTCAGATAGAAGGTGACGAACGCGTACGGATCGCCCTTCTCGTCGCGCAGACGCGGTGCGAGATCGGGATAGCGACCAGCGATATTCTCGACCACCTCGCCCACAGTGTCGCCTTCACTCCGAAGCGTGCCGCTGTCGGCGAGACGGGCGAGAACCGTGGGAAGAAAGAGTGTGACTGCCATACGACCCCTCGAGCAAGAGTAGTGCGAACGTGAATGCGAGTTACGAAGCGACCTCGATGAGCGCGCCACTCGCGGCCTGGAGCTCTACCGCGTCGACAGCATCGATCGGATAGCAGTGCTCAGGTGCGGGGAAGCGCACTGCGCGTACATCGGCGGCGTAGGCGCGAATGGCCTGTTCGGTCGTGGCGCCGACCTCCGCGTACCGGCGCACGAACCGCGGCGCGATCTCGCCCACGAACGAGCCGAGCACATCGTGTGCGATCACGAGCTGTCCGTCGACGTGCGGCCCCGCTCCGATTCCATAGACGAGCAGATCGACGCGATCGCGAATGAAGGCCGCGGTCTCCGCGGGCATGGCCTCGAGGAGCACGGCGAAGGCGCCGGCTTCCTGCAGCGCGAGCACGTCGTCGAGCAGGCGCTGGGCGGCGGCAAGCGTCTTTCCCTGCACGCGGTATCCGCCGAGCTGTCCGAGCGACTGGGGCGTGAGTCCGACGTGGCCCATTACGGCGATGCCCGCATCGGCGATCGCGCGCACGCGCGGCGCGATCCGGCGTCCGCCCTCCAGCTTCACGGCGCCGCAGCCGGCCGCAACGAAGGCGCCGGCGTTCAGAATCGCGCGCGCGTTCGACACCTGGTACGAGAGAAACGGCATGTCACCGACCACGAGCGCGCGCTTCGCGCCCCGGCAAACCGCACGCGTGAACACGAGCATCTCCTCCATGGTGATGGAGGTCGTGTTCTCGTGCCCGAGCATCGTCATGGCCGCGGAGTCACCGACGAGCAGCACGTCGGCACCGGCGCGATCGGCGAACACCGCCGTCGGAAAGTCGTAGGCGGTGATCCACACCGCGGGCTCACCGCGCTCGCGAAGTGTGGCGAGCGTGGCGGTGGTGACGCGGCGGGTCGGCGCAGCGGTGTATGACATGGTGGCTAGCTCGCGAGCGAGTCGAAGCACTCGTGCACGAGCGTGAGCGCACGATCGATATCCGCGCGCCCGGTCGCGAACGAGAGGCGCAGATACCCTTCGCCGGCGGCGCCGAACGCCGTGCCGGGAAGAAGGGCGACGCCGTACTCCTTGAGGAGCTTCGACGCGAGCTGCGCGACGGTGATGCCCGCGGCCTTCGTGATCGCGGAGACATCGGGAAACGCGTAAAACGCACCCGCGGGCGCGTCGATGCGAACGCCGGGGATTGCCGCGAGCCGCTCGGCAATGAGCTGCCGACGCGCGGCAAACTCCGCGATCATCGCGTGCAGCGGCTCCTGCGTCCCCTCGAGCGCCGCGATTCCAGCGCGCTGCACGAACGCGGGCACGCAGGCGTGGTCGTTGAGCGCGAGCAGCGAGAAACGCGGCGCGAGCGGTGTGGGGATGAGACCGAAGCCCAGACGCCAGCCCGTCATCGCGTACGCCTTCGAGAACCCGTCCACGAGGATCGATCGCTCGCGCATTCCCGGTAGCGTCAGGATCGATGGAACGGGAGACGAGCCGTAGTTGAACGGACGGTAGATCTCGTCGACGATCACGCTCAGATCGTTCGCCTCCGCGAGCTGCGCGAGCGCGGCGAGTCTTCCGGCGTCGATCACGCCGCCGGTGGGGTTCTGCGGTGAGTTGAGGACAAGCACGCGGGTGCGCGGCGTGATCGATGCGGCGATAGCATCGACGTCTGGCGCGAAGTTGCTCGAGGCTTCCAGCCGGTAGGTGACGGGGTGCGCGCCCGCGAACCGAACCACGGAATCGTAGATCGGATACGCGGGGTCGGGGATGAGTGCCTCGTCACCCTTGTCGAGGAGCGCGAGCGCGGCGTAGAGCAGAATCGGCTTCGAGCCGGGGGTGACGACGATGTCATCGGGCGCCGCGCTGATGCCATGCGAGGCGAAGCGGTTCGCGATCGCGGTGCGCAATTCGAGCATTCCACCGGCTGGCCCGTATTTCGTCTCGCCGTTCCGCATTGCGCGAATGGCGGCTTCGACGATGTGCGGCGCGGTCGGAAAGTCCGGCTCGCCGATCTCGAGATGCAGGATGTGCTGGCCTTTCTGTTCGAGCGCACGCGCGCTCGCGAGCACCTCGAACGCGCCTTCCGTGCGGAGGCCGTCGATGCGGGATGCGAGCGGTAGTCGAACTGCAGAAAGACTGGCTGTGGTCATCGTTTCGCGAGGTACGGATGCAAAAAATCCCGGGGGGACAGCCACCGGGAGGTTCGCGTTTTAGCATTTGTTTTACGTGGCTGCAATAGGCGGCAAATTACCACGGGAGCTTCGATTGTGATTCCAGATTAGCATCTCGCGGACGCGGCGTCAAGGGAAGATTTGCGGCGCAAGGGTTGGTGCAGCATCTTGGGCCTCGATACCCTATTGCATACAACCAACTCGCATCGGAGATCGCATGGCCGAGCCCGACGTCGCGACGACGCAGGGAATGGAGCGGACCCTCTCGCGAGACCACTACCTCTCGCCCGACATCTTCGCGCGAGAGAAAGAGCACATCTTCCTCCGCGAATGGTTCTACGCGGGCCGCGAGGAAGATGTCGCCGCGCCCGGCAGCTATCTGGCCGTCGATGTCGCCGGCGAGAGCGTGCTCGTCGTGCGCAACCGCGAGGGCCAGCTGCGCGCCTACTATAATGTGTGTCGTCACCGCGGATGCCAGCTCGTGCTCACGGGCACCGACAGCGCCGGCTGTGCGCCGGAGCTCGCCGGATCCTTCGGCGGTGGTATCAAGTGCCCGTATCACGCCTGGACGTACACGCTCGACGGTGCGCTTCGCACCGCGCCCCATCTCGATGAGAGCGCCGGAATTCGGAAGGCCGAGCTGTCGCTCCACCCAGTCGGCATTGAGACGTGGGGCGGATTCTTCTTTCTGAATCTCACTCCACGCGAGGCCGCCGCTCGTGACCACTCGCTCGCCGGCCAGATCGGGGAGGCCGCAACTCGGCTCCGGAACTATCCGCTGGCCGATCTGCGCCGCGTCAAGCGCATCACGTACGAGATCGATGCGAACTGGAAGGTGCTGCTCGAGAACTACAACGAGTGCTATCACTGCGCCGGCGTGCATCCCGAGCTGTGCAAGGTCGTGCCATCGTTCAAGGTGCGCGGCGGCTCGAATCTCGACTGGGAGCGCGGCATCGAGCACGCGGATGGCGCCTGGACGTTCACCCACAGCGGCACGAGCTCACGCGAGTCGTTCCCGGGTCTCAGCGACGACGAGCGCGTGCGCCACAAGGGTGAGCTGATCTATCCGAATTTCATGATCAGCCTCTCCGCGGATCACGTCGCGGCGTTCACCGTGTGGCCGCGCAGCGCCGAGCACACCACGATCGACTGTGACTTCCTCTTTCATCCCGACGAGATCGCGAAGCCGGGCTTCGATCCGTCGGACGCCGTGGATTTCTGGGATCTCGTGAACCGGCAGGACTGGACGATCTGTGAGGGAGTGCAACGCGGCATGCGCAGCCGCGTGTTCGATTCGGGATTCTACGCGCCCATGGAAAGCTTCAGTCTCGACATTCGCCGATACGTGGGCGAGCGTCTCGGGATGAAGCCCCGGTGAAGCGGGACTACGAGTACATCGTCCTCGGACTCGGCGGTCTCGGTAGCGGCGCGGCGTACTGGCTCTCGCGCACGGCAGGCGCGGAGGTCCTGGGAATCGAGCAGTTCGAGCTCGGACACGTGCGCGGCGAATCGCAGGATCACTCGCGTATCATCCGCCTTTCGTATCACACGCCCGAATACGTCGAGCTCGCGAAGCTCGCCTACGACGCATGGAACACGCTGCAGCGTGAAAGCGGCGAGCAGGTGGTACTCAAGACGGGCGGCCTGGACTTCGCACGACACGATTCGAAGATCCCGCTCGATACGTATCGCAATGCGATGAGCGCGTGCAACGTCGAGTACGAGGACATAGACGCCGATGAGATCATGAGGCGGTGGCCGCAGTTCACGCTCAGCGACGACATCGTGGGGCTGTATCAGGAGCAGAGCGGAATCGCGATGGCCGCGCGCGCGAACGAGGCGCACCGGAAGATGGCGCGCGCGAACGGCGCGTCGCTCATCGACAAGACGCCAGTCACGAACATCAGTACGCGGGGTGACGAAGTCACCGTGGAAACGAGCGGTGGCACGTTCCGGTGCGGGAAGCTGGTGATCGCCGCCGGACCCTGGTCGAATCGCGCGCTGGGCTACCTGGGGATCGAGCTCCCGCTCGAGGTCACGCGCGAGCAGGTGACATACTTCGCTGCGCCACGCCCCGACGATTTCGCGCCCGACAGATTCCCCGTCTGGATCTGGATGGATGATCCGTGCTTCTACGGCTTTCCGACGTTTGGGGAGTCGGGGCCGAAGGCGGCGCAGGATGCGGGCGGCAAGCCCGTGACGGCGGACACGCGTGACTTCGAGCCCGAGCCGGAGAATCTTCGTGGCGTGGAGGAATTTCTCTCGCGCTACATCCCCGGCGCGCTGGGACCGATCATCTACACGAAGACCTGTCTCTACACGCTGACGCCGGATCGTGACTTCGTGATCGACACGGTGCCCGGACACGACAACGTGGTCGTCGCC
>DATGDQ010000490.1:0-13327 GCA_035310785.1 Gemmatimonadaceae bacterium
ACAACTCGATCCTGCGTACGACGTGTGTGGCCACCCGCCTGAGCGGCGGCCACGCGGACAACGCGCTGCCGCAAACGGCGACCGCGCTCGTGAACTGCCGCGTCTTCCCGAATGTGCCGATCGACTCGGTGCGCAACACGATCATTCGCGTGCTCAACGACACGGGTATCGTCGTCTCACCATCCGAGCAGCTCGCGCCGACTTCGCCCTCACCGCTCACACCCGAGCTGATGGAGCCGATCAAGACGCTCACCGATCGGATGTTCAACGGCGTGCCGGTGATTCCGTTCATGTCGACGGGCGCGACCGACGGGCGATACCTGCGCGCCGGCGGAATTCCGACGTATGGGGTGTCCGGGCTCTTCCTCGAGCCGAGCGATGTTCGCGCGCACGGCAAGGACGAGCGGCTCCCGCAGAAGTCGCTGTACGACTCGCAGGAGTTCCTCTACCAGCTCGTGAAGATGCTGTCGACGGAGAAGCCGAAGGTGTAAAGCAAAGCGCGTGGTGACTGGTCAACGCCAGTCACCACGCGCTTCGTGAATCGGGTCGAGTCTCGTGATCAGAACGAGATGGCGCAGCCCCCCGAGCCGGAGTTCACCCAGTTGCGCTGGATGAGATAGAACTTGCCGTCCGCGAGCTGCATGTTGTACACGCCGCCGTTCGACGCGGTGTGCGTCGTTCCCCACGTCCACGCGCACTTGTCCGCGTTCTCGTAACCGCGCCGGTCGTACCATGCCGTGCCAAGCTTGTCCGTGGTGGTCTCCTCGATCTCGTGCGCGAGCGTGTTGACCTCGGAGTTCGCCGCGACATCGGCGTTCGGCGATGCGAGCGCCGATGTGCAACCGCTCGGATAATCCTGATTGTGAGGCATGGCCGCGTAGAGAACGACCCCGCTGCTCGTGGTCCCGTGCGTGTGGTACGCGCAGTACTGTGAGCCGAAGCCGCCGCCGAGATTCACTCTGCTGCCGGTGAAGATGGCGTAGACCGTGTTCGGATCATACGTGATTCGATTGAGCGAGATGCCTCGCGCAATGAGATTCACCATGTCGGCGTCGGTCGGGCTGGAGGACGGTCCGGCGACATCCGCCCCGGTGGTCCAGTAGCCCGTGTAGCCGACCTGATTGAGCACTCGTGCGCCCGTGCCGTCGTAGTACGTCGTGTTGATGTTGAAGTACGGGGATCCGCCGAGGCTTCTCAGGAACGATCCGATGAGCGATCCATCTCCACCACCGCTGCCGTAGCCGGACGGTTGCCCACTGTAGATCGTGCCCGTACCCCAGTAGATCGCCACGACCTTCGTGACTGCGGAGCTCACGATGAGCGGGCCGCCATGATACACGATTCCGCTGTTGCTGCCGAGCCGCCCCGCGTTCGCCTTCGCGTAGAAGTCTTTCGTGTGAAAGAGATGTCGGCCGTTGAATTCCTGGACGCGCGATGCGGACGGCGCGGCGCTTGACGAGGGTGCCGTGATGCTTGGCGCATCGGTACAGGCATTGACGAGGAGGACGGCGCCGACAGCTGAAACGAGAGTACGAAGGGCGATGCGCGAACGCGTCATGGGGAATCTCCAGCGCGATCAGGGAAGTCCCCGATCGCGAGCACGGTGAGCTTGCCGACAGGCGATGCCGCGCAATCCGTTCGAGTGGCAAGACGGATCGGGCGACGCACGGCAGGATAGTATCGCCTCGCACCGCGCGCCGCCAGATGTTTCTAACGGGCCGAGCTTTGGATTGGAGCTGCGCCTTGTGGAGATTGTCACCATGCGCGGCGCGTGCGAGCGCTCGCCCTCGTCTCCAAACTACCTTAGCTGAACCGCGTAAATGTCTATCTATAAAGTATATACGGTGCGCGGCTCAAGTCATTTCGAACGCGAGGACGAATCCGCGAGCACTAGGCTCGACGCCTTCGTGCTTCCGTCGGACTGCTTCTTCCCCAGCACCACCACCCGCGCACCCGACACGAGCTTGGCAGCGCTCGGCGCCAGCGCGGTCACCGACACGTCGGGCGGGATCGTGATCGTCTGCGACCCGCCACGATAGTCGACCGTGAGCGATCCGCTCCCCTGGCTCGCGATCGTGCCGTTGGTCATGCGCGGCGGTGCGCCCGCCTTCGCGGAAGCGGATACGGTGCCGTTCGTCATCGTGCGCTTCGCATGGCTGCTGTCGCGGCCAGCCTGCCCTGTCATCAGATAGCTCCCTTCGCCCGTGCCCCGAAGCTCCTCGGGAAAGATGTGGATCTCCGTTGCACGCTCGCTCCCATCCGGCTGCGCCACCGACGTGACGCCCACGAACGAGTTCGCGGTCACGCTCGAGAGCTTCGCGGGCACTCTCGCGAACACGTGAAGCGGAGGCTCCACCACGATCCGCACGTCGCCCGACGCCGTCGACACTGTGATCGCGCTGTCACTCACCTTGGCCAACGTGCCGCGAACGGGCGTGATGTCACTCGGGCTCGCAGGCGCCGCGGCGGCTCCCGCTGGCGCTGCGCTCGCCGGTCCGGCAGCCCCCGTGGAGTCATTCGTGACGGCCGAGCCGTCGTGCTTCGCGCACCCCTCGAGCGCGAGGAGCGCGAGTGAAACGGTGGTGATCGTGGTGAACGCAGCCTTCGCTGCGGTGAGCGGTATGAGTCGCATGGAGAAGCTCCTGTAGTGCCGGTTCGGCGGTGCGTGAATGTCGTGAGCTCGAGCCCGAGCCCGTACACATACGCACGAGCGCACCTCACCGATGGAGCTCTTCTCTCGCCTCGCCGCTCACGATGCGAGTGGCGCCGCAGATGGACGAAGGGATGCCAGGTAGTTGGCGTACGCGGCTTCCACCATCGCGACGTTCCTCTGCCCCTTCTTCCACAGCCACCATCCGAACACCGCGACCGGCAAGCCAATGATGGCCAGGACGATCGTGAGGCAGCTGAGCGCTCCCGTGATCAGCAGACCGAGTCCCTGAAAGCGCTGGGTCGCGAAGGTGGATCCGAAATCCTCCTTCGCGGCAAACAACACGTCGGGATCGCTCGAGCCGGTGGCTTTCAATACGCCAACCACCTGCTGCGGGCTCGTATCGGCCAGGCTGAACTTGGTCAGGTTCACATTCATGTGGTCACCGCCTGTGGAAGTTGGAATCGTTTGTTTCTGCATCGCTGGCTGTCACTGCGTCTCGACTCGTACGCGCCCGGCCGTTCCGCACCGTTGCATCGCCCACCCGTCCGATGTTACCGTGGGCCCTCGGATGAGCCGGTTGCCTGAAGCGGCTCGCCGCGAGTTGATGTCAGCGGTCCTGCACGGCATTGCGCATTTGCGCGGGAAATCCCGTCATGGCAGAAGGCATGCAACACGCACCGGTGCGGGACGTCGGCACTTCGCGGGAGATCACGGGCGAGCGGAGAGAGCTCGATCTCCTCTTCAGCGTGACCTACGAAGAGTTGCGCAGGCTGGCCTCGAGCGTGCGCCGCAGCGACCCGAGCGCCACGCTCAGCCCGACCATGCTCGTCAACGAGGCGTGGCTCAAGCTCGCCAGCTCGCCTCCCGCGGCCGTCGCGTCCCGGCTGCACTTCAAGCGCATCGCGGCTCGCGCCATGCGCCAGGTGCTCGTCGAGGCCGCGCGCCGTCACTCGGCCGAAAAGCGCGGCGCCGACGTGGCGTTCGTCACGTTCGATGACGCGCTCGCCTCAGGGGCGAGCCACGCGGACGAATTTCTGGCGCTCGACGCGGCACTCGAGGAGCTTCGACTCGTGCATCCCCGGCAGGCGCTCATGGTCGAGAGCCGCTTCTTCGGCGGCCTCGACATCACGGAGACCGCGGAACTTCTCGAGGTGTCCGAAGCCACGATCGTTCGGGACTGGCGTGCGGCGAAGGCATGGCTCGCGCACGCCCTCCATCAGCGCCACTGAGCCTCGGCGCCGGTCGTCACTCCCGAACATCCATGGACGCCACCCGTTGGCAACGAATGCAGGAGGTGTTTCACGGCGCGATCGATCTCGACGAGGCTGCTCGGCGGGCGTTCATCGTAGGCGAATGCGGCTCCGACGCGGAGCTCAGCGCGGACGTGTTCTCGATGCTCGAGGAGGATGCCCGCGGAAGTCCACTGCTGGATCGAGACGTGGCACACGTGGCGCACGAGCTGCTCGCGAACGGCAGGAGCACTCCTCTTCCGCTCGATGCGTTTGGCCGCTATCGCGTAAAGCAGATGCTCGGCGAGGGCGGGATGGGCGTGGTGTATCTGGCCGAGCGAGATGATCTGGGCAGTCTGGCAGCGATAAAGATTCTGCGCGATGCGTGGCTCTCGCCGGCGCGGCGCGAACGGTTTGCAAACGAGCAGCGGACACTCGCGCAGCTCAATCACCCCTCCATCGCGCGCCTGTACGACGCCGACGCGCTTCCCGACGGAACTCCATGGTTCGTGATGGAATACGTCGAGGGTGTGCCGCTCACCGACTACTGCACCGCGCACGCGTGCACCATTGCCGAGCGACTCACGCTCTTTCGGGCGGTGTGCGAAGCCGTGCAGCACGCGCACCGGCATCTCATCATCCATCGCGATCTCAAGCCGTCGAACATCCTCGTGAGCAGCGATGGCGCGGTAAAGCTGCTCGACTTCGGCATCGCCAAACAGCTCGACGCGCTCGACTCTCCGGCGAATCCCACGCTCACCGGACTGCGACTGATGACGCCGGCGTACGCGGCGCCGGAACAGATGCGCGGCGGTTTCGCGGGGATCCTCTCCGATGTCTATTCGCTCGGGGTCGTGCTCTACGAGCTGCTGACCGGCCGCCTGCCCTTCGATCTGGCACACCGCTCTCCCGCGGAAGCGGAGGCCATGATCATCGAGCACGAGCCCGTCCGGCCGTCGGCGGTCGCGAAGCGCATTGCCGCGGTCTCGAGCGCGGAGAACAGAATTCCCTCCGTGAGCAAGACCGCATGGGCGGATCTCGACGTGCTCTGCCTGCGCGCGATACACAAGGATCCGCAGCGCCGGTATCGCTCCGTCGAGGCGCTCGCGCGAGACATCGATCACTATCTCACGGGGGAGCCCCTGGAAGCGCGGCCGGATAGTGCCGGGTATCGGCTCGGAAAGTTCGCACGGCGCAACTCGCGAGCTCTTTCCGCGGCACTCGTGACGCTGACGCTGATCGTGGCGCTCACGGTCTTCTACACCGCGCGGCTCGCGAGCGCGCGCAATGCCGCCATCGCGGAGGCGGCGCGCACGATGCGCATCCAGCGCTTCATGATGAATCTGTTCCAGGGGGGAGACGCGGACGCGGGACCGGCAGACAGTCTCCGCGTCGTGACGCTGATCGATCGTGGGGTGCAGGAGGCGAAGAGTCTCGATCGCGATCCCGCGATGCAATCCGAGCTCCTCGTGACGCTCGGAAGCATCTACCAGAAGCTGGGCAACTTCGGACGCGCGGATTCACTTCTGCAATTCGCGCTGGCTGAGCGTGAGCGGCTGTTCGGGCCCGATCATCCCGATGTCGCATCCAGTCTCGTCGCACTCGGCTCACTTCGAGATTCCGAGGCGAAGTACGCGGAGGCGGAGCGATTGATCCGGCAGGGGCTCGAGATGAGCAAGCGGCGCCTCTCACCACACGATCCTGGCGTGCTGACCGCGACCACGGCGCTCGGCCAGCTTCTCGAGGATCGCGGAGCGTACGACCAGGCGATCGCGGTTCTGGACACGGTCGTTCGGCTCGAGTCCGCGGGTCCGGAAACGCGCGACCTCGCCGGAAGCATGACGGAGCTGGCGAACAGTCACTTCTATGCGGGACATTATGCGATCTCCGATTCGCTGAACCGGCTCGTGCTCGCGATGGATCGCCGCTTGTACGGCGAACGCCACCCGCACGTTGCCGACGATCTCATCAATCTCGGCGCGATTCAACAGGAGCTGGGCCACTTTGCCGAGGCCGAGCGCTACGATCGCGACGCGTTGGACATCACCGAGCGGTGGTACGGTCCGAGTCACCAGGAGACGGCGTCGGCGATGACGATACTCAGTCGCGCGCTCGTCTCGGAGAAGCGTTACGCCGATGCGGCGGACATGCTCGCGCAGGCGCTCCAGGTGCAGGAGCGCGTCTATGGACGCGTACATCCGCGCGTGGCATCCACGCTGAACGAGCTCGGAAGAGTGGCGATGTCGGAAGGGAAGCTGGACGAGGCGGAAGCGTACTATGGCCGCGAGCTGGGCATCTATCGCTCGGTGTACGAGGACAAGCACTACCTGATCGGCGTCGCGCTGTCCAACCTCTCCGCAGTCGCGCTCGAGCGGAAGGATTATCGCAAGGCGGAGACACTGCTGCGTGACGCCCTCGCGCGATACGTGAAAGCGCTGCCGGCCGATCACCAGCTCATCGGTATCGCCAGCGTGCGACTGGGTCATGTGCTCGCTCGCGAGCTGCGCTTCGCCGAGGCGGAGGCACTCAGTCGCGCCGGCTACGACATACTCACGAAGAAGAAGGGCTCGTCCGTCACCTGGATACAGACCGCTCGTGAAGATCTCGCGACCGAATACGATTCGCTGCGACGCCCCGAGATGGCGGCGAGCATCCGGTCCGACCTCAAACAATGAAATGAGCCGTCGAGCCAACGAAGGGGAGTGAGACCATGCCGATGAGCTACAGGATGTACATCGAGCGGCGGAAGGCACTCGACGAAGACTGCGCCTACACGGAGAAGCAGTTCGCGATGGCAACCGATCGGTGGAAACAGGCCGGATCGGACAAGATCAAGGCGGAGGAGAATCTCGACCACGGAAGCGAGGAGCTCCGAGGCGCCCGCGAGAGCGATCTGCTCGAAAAATCCGATCGCCTGGATGCCGCCGTCATGGAGTTGAACGGGGCAACCGACGAGCGTGATCGCGCACGCGCGGCGCGGAACGAGATCGCGAGCGACTACCCTCCATTCGAGGCGGCTGCAAAGGAGGGGATCTCGCCGACGGACGAACATGCGCCCGCGGATCTGACGACTCGGCGGGAGAGGATCGGCGAGTTCATGGGGCAGACGAAGGACGTCATCGATACCGGGCTGATGGCCGGCGGACTGATAGCGCAGATCGCCACCGCAACACCGGACGTCCACGCGCCAACGACACCTCCAGTAACCATCGAGCAGCTCCAACAGGAGGCGTCACGACAGGCGATCTCACTCGACGAGCATCAGACGCAAGTGTACGAGGTGCGCGCGAGTGCAGTGCCCGGGCAGGACACACCGGATGTCGACGAAATGAAGAGCAAGAAGGAGCGCGATGCCGACCACGAAACGGAGCGCCAACAGGAGCTGAAGGAGGGCCGCGAGAAGGAAGAGGAGAAGCGATCCCTGGAATCGCAGGTCGAGGCGCTAGGCGACCAGGAGCACATGACGAGCGCGGGCGACCTGAAGGAGAAGAACGAGAAGCTCATTGCAGAGACGGCGCGGCCAAGAGGCATACCCGATCCCGATAAACCACTCGAGATGCCCGCTCGCACCGGCTCGGGTCCCGGCATTCCCGATCCCGATCGACCAGCACCCGCACTCGCCGCGGCACCGCCCGCGCCCGCCAACGACAACAACCCGCGCTCTCCGGCGAACGACAACAATCCCAGCCTCTGAACCCTTCTCCGCTTCACGCGTGTCGCAGCCGCGTGAATTCCAGGAGTCGTCGCCATGCGCTCCGGATCCCCAGGAAATTCCCGAGGAGGAAATGTGTGACGACGACAGCGCCGACAACGGTCATGAGCTGCGCGGGACTATGAAACACTCTACGCGCTGGCTGCATCCATGGAGGCAGCGACTCAGCGGCTGGCATGAGACTCGTGAGCTGATAGACGAAGAGTCCAACGAGCACGAGCCGCGCGATGTGTCGCACGATCCGGTACGCCACAAAGTCCGCGAGCCGTTGCTCGATCCGACTCGCGGGCCAGAGTAGAACGAGGCACGACGCGACGGCGATCGCGAGGCGCGTGTTCGTCGGCACGTCGGGTGCGAGCTTGCCCACGAGCAGAAATGCGCCGCGCATCACTCCGATCTCGATCGCCGCGACAAGCGGATAGAGGGCCGCCAGAAGAGGAAGCGCCCTCGGCTCCTCCGCGAAGAACGTCACGAAAGTCACGAGCGCGAGAACGCCGAGGCAGCCGGTGCTGCCATATCCTCCCGTGTAAACGCCAGGGTATCCTCCCGCGGCGCCCCCGCCGGAGGGACGTCCGCCGGTGCCGCCGCCCCAGCTTCCCGACGGCCCCGGATCCACGATGCCTCCCCAGGGAACGTTGCCCGGTGGCTGCTCGCCCGGTGCATGGCCGGGAGGCTGCCGATCATGCCCGGGCCATGGCGAGTTGTGTCGCCACCAATCGTCCGACGACATGCCGTCTCTCCCCGATGGACGTCAGTGACTCAGATGCGCACGGCGACGGCGCCTGGTGCGCTGCGAAGCCGCGCGTCCGTTACACCGCTGTGCGCTTGCTCGTGCGCGCGCGTCGTGTCTCGGTTCGAGGCGGGGTACTCCGGCCGCAAACGTACGACGTCCCGTCGCGGTACCCTGCCCCGCGTCGCGAGCACGACCGCGGTGTCCGGCACGGCCGCAATGCTCGCGATCTCGCCTCCGATCACGAGGGGTCGAGGACCGAGCGTCATGCGAACGGGTGAGTGTTCCCTGAGCTGTGGACCAGCGCCGCCGCGCATCGCGGCGATCGCACTCGCGATGCGATTCGGTGCGCTGAACCACGATCCCTTCGCGAGCGTCTGCGCCATGTGTGGCTGTGTACGCGACACGGCGACCGGCCCGGAGATCGCTTCGGTGGCGAGGCTTCCGCGCACCGTATTCCCCTCGACATCGGTTGGTGTGAGCTGCCATGCCTGCCCCGCGCGTTGCGACACCAGCTCGTCGGTCGCGGGCGAGCGTCCCGAGAGGGCGATCACGCTGCCGAAGATCGACAGCCACTTGAGCGCCGTCGCCTCACCGAGCTTCGCATTGATCCCTTCGACGCCCTGCGTCGCCGCTATCATCGCAAGACCCAGCGAACGCCCGATCGGAAGCATCTGGGCATCCTGTGTCGTCGCCACCTCCTGCGCCTCGTCGACGATGAACGCCACCGGCGTCTCCGCCGTCCCGCTCCAATCGCGCTCGGCACGTGATTTCAGCGCGCTGTAGATGCGCGCCTTGATGAGCGCCGTGACCACCGATCCCGCCACGCCGTAGCGATACTCCGGAATGAGAAGCCCGATTCTCCCTCCGGTGAGTGGCGCGAGAATGTCGACCGTGTCCTTCCCCGCCGGTGTGCGTGCCCAACGGAGCAGCTCCGGAGTGGCGGTGATCGTGGACATCCACGACCGAATCACAGCGAGAATGTTGCTGCGCGTGCGCTCCTCCATCGGATCCCACTCCCGCATGAAATACCTGAATGCCTCGTCGAGGAGCGGATCGTCTGCGGCCTTCGGCATGAGCGCTTCGATGAGCTGATCGCGGTCCTGCTTGTTGCTCACGACGGTCGCGGAATGGAACAGCGACCACCACGCTCCGCCCGCGGCCTGCGCGATCACCGCACCGCGCCGCAGCGCGCCCGCGGCACTGTTCACCCAGAACATGTCCTGGCCCGCATCCCCGGGCGCGAGGATCTCGCGCACGGTGTCGATGATCACCGAGGGCTCGACGCCAGACACGAGCGAGATCTCGACGCCGCCTCGCGCGGGATCCACCAGCTGCATGCCGGGGAGATCCGCCAGCTCGCCGGGCAGCGCGCCCTTGCCATCCATGATCACGAGCCCGACCGATTTCTGCTCACTGAGCTGCCGTGCGAGCGGGCGCAGAATGCCGGACGTCTTCCCTGATCCAGTGCCGCCGAGCACGAGCGCGTGCATCTGCAGATCCCGGAGCGAGAGACGGAACGGCAAGCCGGCGCTCGGCGCGAATACGTCGCCGCGCCCCGCGAACACTCCCGTCGTCTCGCCCAGCTCCACGGTTGCGCTCTTGTCGCGCGCCGCCTCGAGAATCTGCCGCTTGCGTGCGGCCTCCGGAATCGCTCCCCATGGTTGCCCACCCGCTGCAACGAACGCGGCGCCCTCCACACCCTCGGCCGACGCGAGCTCCATCGCCCGCGCCACCAGTGGTCGTTTGTCGCGAAGCAGCTTGATCGCGAGAATCAGCAGCACCATCCACGAGCCCCCGTACGCCGTGATCCCGAACACCTCGCTCAGTGGTCCGAATGGGCTGCCCATGGCGCTCGGCCCGCCGAATCCTCCGGTCGTCGGATCGAAGTCTGCTCCGGGCGCGCTCGCGGGGTGTGGGGCGGTGGTGAAGAGGTACCATACCGCCCACCCGATCGCGAACGCCGTGATGACCCACCAGATCGAGCGCTTGGTCGCTTCCGTGGTGCGGCCATCCTCCGCGGAGATCTCCGACGAGAGCGGCCGGCCATCGACGGTGAGCCAGCCGTTCTGCAGCTCGTCCCGAAGATCCGCAGGCGTGTCGGGCGGAAGCTCTCGCAAAAATGCGCGGCCCACGATCGACCGCGTCTCGTCGCTGGCCGACGATGGGCAGGCGAGTCGCATCAGGACGGGCACCGCGAAGAAGAGAAAGGCACCGAACGCCGCGAGCCCGAACACGAGACCCACTCGGCCTCCACCTCGGAATGCTCTCGTCTGCCCCAGGAAGATCGTAACGAGCCACGCGGCAGTGATGAGCCCGAGCTGCATGCCGTGCGCATTCTCGGCGACGATGCGCCCGAGCATGCGATGATAGACCTGCCGCGCGATCTGCACCGTGCTGCCATCGTGCACAGGCCCGTTGAACACGAGCGGATCCACTGGAACGAACTTCCAGAACCAGTGGTTGGCCAGCGAGCCATCAATCACAATCGGCTTCGGCCCGACGGCCGTGATCTCCTTCACGATCGACTCGCTCATCGTACTCCTCCTCTCTCGGCTCGACCGACGAGACACGCGCGAATTGCGAGCGCATGCAGGCTGACGCCGTGCATTGCGCAATCCTGGGGCGAAAGTCGTCATGGGTCGGGCGAACGCCCGAAAACGCGCGGCTGACACCTCGCCGGCGGAACCCCGTACGGTGGGGTACGGAGGCACTCGCGTGAACGGGTCGACGCAATGAGATCAGCACGATGCATCGTGTCCACGGCCGCGATCCTGGCGACCGTCGTCGGATCGGGCGCGCGAGCGCAAGCGACTCGAGGCGATCTGGTCATCCGGAACGTGACGGTGATCTCGCCCGAGCGCGCCGCCCCGTTGGCGCACGCCGACGTCATCATCCGCGACGGCGGGATCGCGGAGATCGGCAGAGATGTCGCGGTCGGCCCCGGTGCACGACGGATCGATGGGACGGGCCGGTTCCTCATTCCCGGTCTCATCGACTCGCACGTCCACGTCGGTCACTCCGCCGCGCTGGACGAGGACGCCATCGATGCACATCCGGAGCTCTGGGCCGCGTATCGCTCCCAGGTTCCTCGCGCGTATCTCGCCTTCGGCTACACGTCCGTAGTCGATCTCGATCTCTTGCCGAACGACCAGTCGTGGTTCGAGAGCACGCCGATCCATCCGCGTCTCTATTCGTGCGGGCGCGGCATCAAGGTCGCGCAGGGATACGGCGCGTGGAAAGTGCCGCCGACGTCGTCGCCGAGGTTTCCGAATCTCGTCTACGAGCCGCGGGAGGCATCGCACTGGCCCGACTCGCTGAATGTTGCCGATTACACGCCCGCGCGCGCGGTGTCCCGCGCCGCGGATGCGCGCGCAATCTGCGTGAAGGCGTTCGTGGAATCCGGCTTCGGGATCTTCAACTGGCCCTACCTGCACACGCGAACGCTGCAACAGATCCGCACGGCCGCCGCGGCGCGACGGATGGCGCTGATCGTTCACGCAAACGCGGTCGACAGTTGGCGTTCGGCGCTCGATGCGCACGCGAACACGATCGCGCATGGACTCTGGATCTGGCCCGGACGCGCGACGAGCGCCGCTCCGACGCGGGCTGTTCGCGAGGTGATCGCCGCGGCGGCAGCGGCGCACACGCGTGTGCAGCCGACGTTGCGAGTGGTCGCCGGAGAGCGAGCCTTCTTCGATCCATCGCTGCTGGATGATCCGCGGCTCGGCCGCGCGTTGCCTCCATCAGTGATCGCGTACCTGCGCTCGGCAAGCGGGGTCCAGGCACGCGAGGCGCTGCTCGCCGAGTACCGGAAGATGTCGCCGGCGCCCGGCTTCGAACGGCTGCTCGCCGTGGCCATCGAGAGGACGCACGCGACCTTCAGTCTCATGCTGCAGGATCACGTGCCACTTCTATTCGGCAGCGACACTCCCTCGGGCGACGGATTCGGCAATCCGCCCGGGCTGAATGGACGCCTCGAGATGCAGGAGTGGGCGCGCCTCGGCGCCCCACTCGCGTTGATACTGCGCGCGGCGACGCTCGACAACGCGGTTTCACTCGGGCTCTCCGACTCGCTCGGGTCCATTCAGCCCGGCAAGCGAGCGGACCTGCTCCTCCTCGGGAAAAATCCGCTGGCCAACATCTCCGCGTACGACGCGATCGAGACCGTGCTCCTCAACGGCGTGCCCATGGCCCGCGACTCGCTGGCGCCTCGCGACTAGCCCGCAAAGAACGCTGTGCGCGCGTGGTCCGGCGTCCTACACGAGCGTTCCTCATAGTTCCCTCAAATCTGCCCGTGCGTCCGATCCGATCGAGCCAACGCGGCTCGTAGCCTTCTCGATGCCGGATGCCGCAGGTCCGTGGCACCGGCCAGACGAGGCGTGTGCTACGAAAGTGCGAGTGTGCTGATCGAACAAGCCTCACAATTCGGAGATCGAGATGCGTAAGAATATGATCGTGGTCGCCGCCATCGCGCTCGCGATGCTGGCGTGCAGCGACTCCATGAACAGCAGTGTCAGCGGGCCTCCGTTCGGCCGCGCGGTGATTGCGATCAGTGGCAACATCGCCGATACCGTGACGGCGTTTCGCAATCTGCTTGGTGTTCCCAACGGAGCGACACCGGGAGAACAGGCGGGAGGGCGGCGCGAGATCAATTGGGACGGCGCCGGCGCGAACGCGTTCGACAATTCGAATACGTTTCCCGCGGATTTCTTCAACACCAACGTGAAGGTCGGCGCCGTATTCACGACGGACGGCACCGGTTTTCGGAATGACTCCACGCTGTTTGCGGAGGTCAACCCGACCTACGCGGCGCAGTTCAACTTCTTCAGCCCGAACAAGATTTTTGCGCCCGTCGGGAGCAATCTGTTCGACGTGCTGTTCGAGGTCGCCGGGCAGCCCACGCCGGCGGTGTCCAGCGGGTTTGGCGTCGTGTTCAGCGATGTCGACGTGGCGAACGCGACGACCGTCGAGCTGTTCGCACAGGATGGATCGAGCCTGGG
>DATGDQ010000491.1:0-5469 GCA_035310785.1 Gemmatimonadaceae bacterium
TGATGATCGGATTGAGCGCGACCGACGAGGTATCCTTGAACGGATCGCCAACCGTATCGCCGACGACCGTGGCGGCGTGAAGCTCGGTTCCCTTCTGCTTGAGCTCGACCTCCACGATCTTCTTCGCGTTGTCCCACGCACCGCCGGCGTTGGCCATGAACACGGCTTGGTAGAGGCCGAACAGCGCAATCGAGATCAGGTAGCCGATGAAGAAGTACGGCTCGACGAACGCGAACGCGAGCGTCGCGAAGAACACGCAGATGAAGATGTTGAGCATTCCCTTCTGCGCGTACTTGGTGCAGATCTCGACGACCGCCTTGCTGTCCGTCACCGACGCCTTCGTGACGCCCTCGAGCTTGATGTTCGCCTTGATGTATTCCACTGCGCGGTAGGCGCCCGTGGTCACTGCCTGCGTGGACGCGCCGGTGAACCAGTAGATCATGGCGCCGCCAGTGATGAGTCCGAGGAGAAACGGCGGGTGCAGCAGCGACAGGTTTCCGATGAGCTCCGGCTTGAGCCCGTTCGTGAGCGCCACGATGATCGAGAAGATCATTGTCGTCGCACCGACGACGGCGGTTCCGATGAGGACCGGCTTCGCGGTCGCCTTGAACGTGTTGCCCGCGCCATCGTTCTCCTCGAGCAGGTGCTTCGCGCGCTCGAAATTCACCTTGAAGCCGAACTTGGACTGGAGCTCCGCGTCGATGCCCGGAAGCTGCTCGATCGTCGAGAGCTCGAACACCGATTGCGCGTTGTCCGTGACCGGGCCGTACGAGTCGACGGCGATCGTCACCGGGCCCATGCCGAGGAAGCCGAAGGCCACGAGACCGAACGCGAACACCGCGGGCGCGAGCATCAAGCCGCTCTCCGTGCCGGGGGCAATCGCGGGAATGCCCATGCTCACGTAATACGCCGCCGCCATGAGCCCCATGATCGTCATGCCGAGCCAGTACGCGCTGAAGTCCCCAGCCACGAGGCCGGACAGAATGTTCAGCGACGCGCCGCCCTCTCGCGATGACGTGACGACTTCCTTCACGTGCCGCGACGAGGTGGAGGTGAACACCTTCACGAGCTCGGGGATGATCGCGCCCGCCAGCGTGCCGCACGTGATCACCGTCGACAACCGCCACCAGAGCGTGCCATCACCAAGCGTCGGGATGATGAGATTCGACACCAGATACGTGAATGCGACAGACACGAACGACGTGAGCCACACCAGCGTCGTGAGCGGCGTCTCGAAGTTCATGTTGTCGGCATCGCCGAAGCGTGCCTTCGCGATCGCCCCGTTGATCAGATAGCTGACGCCGCTCGCGATGATCATCACGATGCGCATGACGAAGATCCACACGAGGAGCTGCACCTGCACGTGCGTGTCGGGCACGGCCAGAAGAATGAACGCGATGAGTGCCACACCCGTGACGCCGTACGTCTCGAAGCCGTCCGCGCTCGGACCCACCGAGTCACCGGCATTGTCGCCCGTGCAATCCGCGATCACGCCCGGATTGCGCGCATCGTCCTCCTTGATGTTGAACACGATCTTCATCAGGTCGGAGCCGATGTCGGCGATCTTGGTGAAGATGCCGCCCGCGATCCGCAGCGCCGCTGCGCCCAGCGATTCACCGATCGCGAAGCCGATGAAGCACTGCCCCGCGTAGTCGCCCGGGACGAAGAGCAGGATGCAGAGCATCATGAGCAGCTCGATGCTGATGAGCAGCATGCCGATGCTCATGCCGGCGCTCAGCGGGATCGCATAGCAGGGATACGGCTTGCCGCGCAGGCTCGCGAATGCCGTGCGTGAGTTCGCGAACGTGTTCACTCGAATCCCGAACCACGCCACGCCATAGCTTCCCGCGATTCCGAGCAGGCTGAACGCCAGAATGATCAGCACGCGCGCCGGCGAGAAGCTGAGCAGGAATCCGAAGTACAGCACGATCACGAAGCCGATGAAGACCTCGAGGAGGAGAATGAACTTCCCCTGCGTCGTCAGATACGTCTTGCACGTCTCGTAGATCAGCTCCGACACCTCGAGCATCGATGCGTGCACCGGCATCGCCTTGAGCCGCGAGTAGATCACGACGCCGAACGCCAGGCCCAGCGCGCAGATGAGCAACCCCCACATCAGCAGGCGGTCGCCGGGAATCCCGTTGAGGAAGCTGACCTGCGACAGATCGGGAACCTTGAGGTTCGCCTCACCGCCAGCCGCGCCCTCCTGCGCGAATGCGCTGAGCGCAGCGAAGGGCAGAGCCACGAGTGCAAGCAGCAGCGCCGGCCAGCGCGAGAGAAGGCATTTGAACGAATGGTGCATGTTGCTCATTAGTGAAGGTCTCCAGGGAGATGCAGAATCCGCCGCGCCGATGGCCGCGTACGGGAGAAACTCGGGGTGAAGCTCGGGTCGAACGCGCTCGGCCGCGCGATGGGCCATGTGCTACACAGCCTCCACTCGGCGCCAGAGCGCGTACACCGGAATGCCGATCAGTACGAGCACGAGGCCGAAGATCGCCTGCGTCCGTGTCTGCGGTGCGAGCAGCAGGATGATCGACACCGCGCTCGCCAACAGAATGTAGAGCGCCGGCAGCACGGGATAGCCAATCGCCCGATAGGGACGTTCGATGTCGGGGCGCTTTCGCCGCAGGATGAACAGCCCGAGCGTGGTGAGCACGTAGAAGATGAGCGCGGCGAAGATGACGTAGTCGAGCAGCTGACCGTACGTGCCCGTCAAGCAGAGAAGTGACACCCACACCGACTGCACGATCAGCGCGAACGAAGGCACCGCCTTCGCGTTGAGCGTGCCCGCGCGGCGGAAGAAGAGCCGGTCGCGGGCCATCGCGAAATACACGCGCGCGCCGGCGAGTATCAGCCCGTTGTTGCAGCCGAACGTCGAGATCAGAATCGAGATCGCCATGATCGTGGCGCCGACGGGTCCGAACATCTGCTCGGTCGCCGCCGTGCCCACGCGATCCTGCGTTGCGTGCGCGATCCCGCGCGCCAGCACCGTCGCCCCATCCGCTGAGCCATGCAGCGGAAGAACCTGAAGATACGAGACGTTCGCGAGCACGTAGAGCAGGCTCACGAGCCCGGTGCCGAGCACCAGCGCGAGCGGAAGATTCTTGCGCGGATTCTCCACCTCGGCTGCCGCGAACGTCACGTTGTTCCACGCGTCGCTCGAGAACAACGAGCCCACCATCGCTGCACCCGCGGCGAGCACGAACGCGCCCGTGTACGACGTGCCGGACGCGAATGCCGCTCCGAAATTCGCCGAGACCGCGGTGCCGTTCCGCCCGATCGTGAAGCCGAGGATGATGAGGAGCGCCAGAGCGCCGGTCTTCACGACCGTGAGCGTCGTCTGCACGAGCTTTCCCTCGCGCACGCCGCGCAGGTTCACCCAGGTGAGCAGCCACACCGTGACGAGGCCGGCGAGCCGTTGTGGAGTGAGGCCGATCTGGATTGCCGTCGCTGGATCCGCGCAACCGAGGGCGCGAATGCAGAGATCCGCTTGCGGGAACCACGAATATCGATCGGGCGTGATCGCCGGAAAAAGCACACCCATGAATCGTCCGAACGCGACCGCTACGGCGGCGATCGTCCCGGTCTGGATGACCAGAAAAAGGGTCCACCCATAGAGGAAACCCATGAGAGGACCCATCGACTCGCGCAGAAACACGTACTGGCCGCCCGCGCGTGGATACATCGCGGCGAGCTCCCCGTAGGCGAGCGCGCCCAGCAGCGTAATGAGCCCCGTGAGCCCCCAGATGAGGAGCAGCCACAGTGGGGAATCCACCGCGCGAGCGATGCTCGCGGAGACGATGAAAATGCCCGAACCGATCATCGAGCCCGCCACCAGCATCGTCGCGTCCGTCAGGGTCATGGCCCGGACGAATTCGGTCGGAGACAGCGTTCGTTCGCGCTCGATGGTCCCAGCGGCCATGTGCTTCCTCGATCGATGCGGATTGCGGGCAGGCAGGAGCGCCGGAGAGGGCCGTGGAGGCCGGTTGCCGGCGGGCAGTAAACCGGGGGAAAGTAACGGCGCAGTCAGCAGATGCGCTAGGTCGCCGAACGACTCGAGGGCGCGCGAAGTGCGACTCAGGTAAGGATCGTGACGTCGATTCCAGCGGCTACCGGCGTGCCGTCCGCGCGATGGGCGGGACGCCATTTCGTTTGCATGTAGCGATCGCGGAGCTTGCGATCGTATCCCGAGTTGCCTGTCGCGACATCGACGCGAGCGACACGGCCCTGTTCGTCGATCTCGAAGTGCACGACGAACGTCTTGCCCTTGAGTCCACCCGGAACGGGAAGCTCGGGAATGATCATGAGCTCCGCCGTGGGCGGAAAGATCGCTCCCTCTCCTCCGCCATTCCCAGGGCCGACTCCAGAGCCGCGCCCCGTCCCGGTGCCAGTGCCCGTTCCTCCGCCCGTCCCAGGACCGGCGCCCGGACCGTTCGAGACGCCTGCCCCGTTCCCCGCGCCGGGCAGAGGGCCGGTCGCGGTGCTCGGCACCGAGTCGGGCTTGCTGGCGGGTAATTCCGCGCTGGGGGGCGGCACGGGCGCAGGCGGCGGTATCACGGGCTTGGGCTGTGGGATCGGCTTGGGCACCGGAGGAACTATCGCGGGAGGCTTGGGGACGGGTGAAGGCGGCGGAGGTGGCGGCGGCGTCACGCGTAAGAAGCGCAGATCCTCGTGGACGAACGGCTCCCGCGCGCCGCCTCTGCTCCCGCCCCCGCCTCCACCAGCCGCGCCGGGTCCTCCCGCACCGCGCGTCGCGTCAACGGCATCGTGCACGATGAGGAGCGGCACGATCATGATCGCGACCAGCAGCGCGTGCAACAGCAGCGAGATCACGCCCGCCCACCGCGTGTCGCGGCGAGCAGGAACGCCAATCGGCGGACGGTACGGCGGGCGGGTGACCGGCGGCTCGCTCGGAGCCTCGTACGGTGTCATCTCGATACTGACCTCGGCTGCCTCAAAAAATAACGCGACGGACGCACCGAGAGATGCGTCCGTCGCAGCTACTACGACACTGGGGCCGCCCAGGTTGCGGCGTTCCCAGCGGTTGTCCTATTTCGCGGCGTCCTTCGGCGGAATTCCGATGACCTTCACGCCCGCCCCGCGCGACTGGTCCATTCCGAAAATCACATCCTGGTACTTCACCTTCGGATCACCCTTCACGAAGATGATCTTGTCGGGGCGCGGCTCGAAGATCTCCTTCAACCGCTTCGAGAGATTCTCCTTCGTCACCGCCTCGCTGTTGATCTTGTAGGCGCCGTTCGGCAGTACCTGCAGCACGATCTGATCGGGCTGCACGTTCGTCTGATTCGGCTGCGGCGTCGGATCCGGAAGCTGCAGATCGATCGCCTTCCGCATCATCGGCACCGCCATGATGAAGATGATCAAGAGCACCAGCAGCACGTCGATCATCGGCGTGACGTTGATGTCGTTCGAAAGACCCGTGCTCCCTCCAGTGGTCATCGCCATGCG
>DATGDQ010000492.1:0-9471 GCA_035310785.1 Gemmatimonadaceae bacterium
GACCCTCGGGGATCGCTCGACTGGCGCGGGTGCCACGACATCCGGTGTGGGCAGCCAACGGCCCGGCAGCGGCCCGTCGGGCTACCGCAGCTGGTACAGATACGCCGCGATGTCTCGTGCCTCCGTTGCCGTCACTCCCAACACGGGCATGGCGGTGTTGGGCTCGATGGACGGGGGGTTCACGATCCATCGCACGAGGTTGTCGGTCGTATTCGGGACCTCGCCGGCAATGAACGATCGCTGCGCGAAATGCTCGAGCGACGGACCCACCATGCCACGCGCGTTCGCCACACCGGGAATGAGATGGCAACTCCCGCAGCCCGCCGCTTCCATGTAGTTGCGCCCATTCTTCGCGTGCCCGCCGGGCACCTGGCGCTCCGAGAAGCGCCCGTCATCGGTGCGGCATCCGCCGATGACGGCGAGCGTGGCGGCGAGAAGAACCGCCGTTGCCGCGGCCGGGCGACCGTGGCTGGGACGCGAGGCGCAAGGCCCGAAGATCATCTGCATGGCGTGAGCATCAGCACGAAGCCGCCGTGAATCACGATGCCAACGATCGTGAGGCCACTCGCGAGAATTCCACCCAGAGACATGAAGCGCACGCGTCCTGGGGGCGGAGCGGCCTCAGTGAGCTGGCTTCGCTCGCTGCCGAACTCGCCTCCCGAATCGCGCCAACTGCGATTCGCCGTGACCAGTGCCGCGATGGCGAGCGCCAGCGCCAGGACGCTCACGACGATCACCAGGAAATGCAGCGAGTCGATCGTGGGAACGACGCGTCTCGCCGCATCGGGGAAGCAGTAGTGCGCCACGAGCGGATAGTCGATGAGCAACTGCAGCGTCCACGCGACCGGGCCTCCGAGCAGGCCGAACCAGAGCGGAGCGAGCCCGACCGCCGCCGGAGCCCTGCTCTCGGTCACGAGCGGAGGCGCGGTCACGAGTGCCCCCAAATGCGAGGCGTGAGATAGAGCGCCGTGAACACGAACAGCCACACGATGTCGACGAAGTGCCAGTAGAGAACCGTATTCGTCACCGCGAGATGCCTGTGCGCGGTGAAATGTCCGAGCCACGCCCGCAGCTCCGTCGTGAGTATCATCAGCACTCCGACAACGACGTGTGCGAAATGGAACGCCGTGATGGTGATGAACAGAGATCCATACGCATGCGACGAGGCGGTGAACTTGAGGCTCGCGTACTCACGGCTCTGGATGATGAGAAAGACCACGCCCATGATGGCGGTGATGAGCAATCCGATCCGGAGTCGCATCTGCTGGCCGACCGCGATCCCTCGCGCCGCCCACCAGATCACGAAGCTGCTCGCGATCAGGATCACGGTGTTCGGGCCTGCGAGCTTCAGCTCGGGAAGGTTGTTGGGCGGCCACTGGGGCGCCATCGACTCGAGATAGAAATAGCTGAACAGGAAGTAGGCGAAGAGAGCGCCTTCGGTGATGATGAGGCACACCATCGCCCACCAACCGGGCGGATGCTCCCGCGTGGACGCGGGGAGCAGATGACGCGAGTCGATGCCGATGCTTGCCGCCATGCCCTCAGCCCTCCTCCGACAGGGGCTCGGTCGCCTTCGGCCACAGCCAGATATTGAGCACGATGTACACGCCGAACGCGGCCACGCCTGCGACCCACCACGCCTGGAGCAGCAGCCCGTAGAAGAGCACCAGTGTCACGAGCGCGAGCGCGAGCGGAAGAAGCGAATCCTCGGGCATGGTCAGCACGCGCGCGAGCTCGGCATCGAGCGGCGTCGTCCCCACGGTCTCTCGACCTTCCGCGAGCGTCGGCCCCTCTCGAATCGAGCTGCGCTGCGCCGATCCGAGACGGTCCTCCCACAGCGGCTCTCTGCTCCGCACGGTTGGAATGACCAGGAAGTTGTACTCGGGTGGCGGTGAGGACACGGACCACTCGAGCGTGCCCCCATCCCACGGATTGTCGCCCGCGACCGCACCGGTGCGGCGACTCACGATGACGTTGATGAAAAAGAGCAGCACACCGATCGCGAAGACGTACGCGCCAATGGACGTCACGAGATTCGCGACATCCCACCCCAGCCCGCCGCCGTACGTGTAGATGCGCCTCGGCATCCCGAGCAGTCCCGAGATGTGCATGGGGAAGAAGCCGAGATTGAAGCCGATGAACATCACCCAGAAGTTCCAGCGCCCGAGGCGCTCGCTCATCATCCGACCCGTCATCTTCGGAAACCAGTAGTAAACCGCCGCAACGACCGGAAAGAGGTTGATGCCGATCAGCACGTAGTGCAGGTGCGCGACGACGAAATACGTATCCGTGAGCTGCCAGTCGAACGGCAGGGCCGCCGTCATCACCCCTGACACGCCCCCGATGACGAACAGCACCACGAAGCCGAGGAGAAAGAGCATCGGCGTGCGCATTACGGGCTTCGAGTCCCAGAGCGTCGCGATCCACGCGAACACCGTGACCGCGCTGGGAATCACGATGGTGAGGCTCGCGGCGCTGAAGAAGCTCATCGCCATGGGCGGCAGCCCAGTGGCGAACATGTGGTGCACCCACACGCCAAAGCCGATGAGCCCCGTCATGATCGTGGCCATCACCACGTAGGTGTGTCCCGCAAGGGGCCGCCGGCAGAACGTCGGTATCATCATCGACGCCATGCCCATCGCGGGAAGCACGACGATGTAGACCCACGGATGTCCGAAGATCCAGAAGAGATGCTGCCACAGCAGCGGACTGCCGCCCTGCGCGCTATCGAAGAAGTGCATCGCCAGCCGGCGATCGAAGAACAGGAAGGTGCACGCGGCCGAGAGCGACGGGAGCGCGAACAGCACGCTGAGCGAGATCGTCGCCGTGCTCCAGATCATGATCGGCATTCGATTGATCGACATTCCCGGCGCGCGCATCTTGAGCATCGTCACCAGAAAGTTGATCGAGCCGACGGTAGTCGAGATGGTGAGGAACAGAAGCGCGAGCGCGTAGAAGTCCATGTTGAGCGCCGGCGAATACCGGAGCTCCGTCATCGGCGCGTACGCGAACCAGCCGCGATCGGGCATCTGACCGACGAGCGCGCTCGAATAGAGAAAGATTCCGGAGAACAGAAAGAGCCAGTAGCTCAGCGCATTGACGCGCGGGAGCGCCATGTCGCGCGAGCCGAGGAGAAGCGGCCAGAGATAGTTGCTGAAGCCGGACAGAATCGGTGCGGCGTACCAGAAGATCATCGTGGTGCCGTGCATGGTGAAGATCTGGTTGTACGCCTCCGGCGAAAGGAGATGGAGATTGGGCTGCGCGAGCTGCGCACGCATCGCTGCTGCCTCGAGCCCGCCAAGCGCGAGGAACACGAACGACGTCACGAGGTAGCGGATGCCGATGATCTTGTGATCGACGGTCGCGAGACGGCCGTACAGCGTGTGCGGTGTGTGCCAGATCTGGTCGAGATGCGCCGCGGTTTCGGCAGTCGGCTCGGAGTAGGGAGCGGTCGTGGCCACGAATGCGTCTCCGATGCGGCTCAGTGCAGCGTGGCGAGATACGCCATGATCGCGTGCAGACTCGCGCCGTCGATGTACATCTGCGGCATGTCGTTCCCCGGTTTGATGGTCTGCGAATTCATGATCCAGCCCGCGAGATGGCCCGGCGTATTCGGAATCGTCCCCGCGCCCAGCATCATGCGGCTCGCGACGTGCGTCAGATCGGGCCCCAGCTTTCCCGCGGCGCCGGTTCCCTGAATGGCGTGGCACAGCGAGCACGCCTGGCGCTCGAATGCCGCGCGCCCCGCGAGCGCGAGGGCGTCGCCTGGCGCAACGGCCGGACGGCGCTGCTGCGCGAGCCACGCCTCGAACTGCGCGCGCGGCTCGGCGACCACCTGCAAAGCCATATGCGTGTGCTGGATGCCGCAGTATTCCGCGCACTGCCCGCGATAGACACCGGCTGAATCCGCGCGAAACCAGAACGTGTTCGTCTGCCCGGGAATGACGTCGATCTTTCCGTGCAGCTGCGGCACCCAGAAGCTGTGAATCACATCACGCGAGTCGACACGCAGCGCGATCGGTTCGCCGATCGGAATGTGAATCTCGTTGGCGGTGGTGACGTTCTGCTGTGGATCCGGACTGGGATAATGCACTTCCCACCACCACTGGTGCCCCGTCACCTGAATCATGAATCGCGCGCGCGTCGGCGGATGAGACGTCTTTGACAGTGTCGCCGCAGTCACGACGAACACACCGAGCAGCATCACGACGGGGATGGCGATGCCGCCGATCACGATCCATCGTTCTCCGTCGCCACGATGGAGGGGCGGAAGCTCGCGCGCGCGCGTGGCGCGCCAGCCTCGAAGCGCCGGAATCAACACGAGCACCATGATGATCACGCACACGATCGCGGCGATGATCGTCAGGAGCCAGCCGAGACTCGCAAGCTGCGCCGCCGGCTCGCTGGCCGGGCGGAACGGCGACGGCGCCCCAGCGCACGCCGATCCCAACCACGCGATGAGCGCCGCAGCAGACGCGCCGAGGCCGGGCGTGCGGCCGGTGCACCGCGAGCGGACGCTCATCGATTCGGCTGCGTGGCGGGAGGAGGCGGGTCGGGCTCTGCCTTCGTCCGGAGCGTTCGGATGTAGCTGATCAGCTTCCAGATCTGATCCTCCGGAATCTTCCCACCCCACGTTGGCATCCCATTGGGCCGTCCCTCGGTGATCGTCCCAAAGAGATCGGCGTCGCCGTTGCCATAGATCCACGCGCTGTCGCGCAGGCTCGGTCCCATGCCGCCACCGGCGCGACCACCGTGACAACCCACACAGTTGTACATGAGAAAGAGCTGACGCCCATCGCGCTCGGCCTGCGCGTTCCCCGTGTACGGATTGCGAAGGGCGCCGTACACGACCTGCGGGTGGATGCCGGGAATCACGCCGGCCGCGGTGTCGGACACTGCGGTGAACGCGACACCCCGGGGAGGGCCGTGCGGCAGCTCGCGTCCTTCATCGCGCTGACAGCCGACGACGAGAGCAGCGGCGAATCCGGCGATCACGAGTGCGCGCATCATAGCCCGAACACGAAGAGCATTCCGCCCGGCGCGGTATAACGCTTGAGATCGGGCGCCGCACCGGTGGCGCCGAGCGCCGCGGTGGGATCGTCTGGCGAGAGATTCGCGGAGGCGATCGCGCCCATCCAGCCGCCGACGCCCGTGTAGATGGCGATGTACTGTTTGCCGTCGGGGCCGAGATACGAGATGGGATTGCCGATGACGCCGGATCCGGTCTTGAAGCTCCAGAGCAGCTTCCCGCTGTGTGCATCGACCGCTTTCACCCAGCCATCCATCGTTCCGTAGAAGACCAGATCGCTGCCCGTGACGAGTGTGCCGCTCCAGAGCGGAAAGTTCTCCTTCACGCCCCACACTTTCTTGCCCTGCGCGGGATCCCACGCCACGAGCTCGCCGCGGTTTCCTCCCGGTCCCGCGTACATGCGTACGTCCGCGCCGAGATAGGGAGTACCGGCGATGTAGCTCACCGCGGTGCCTTCGTAATCCATGCAGTCATTGGTCGCCGGGATGTACCAGAGCTTCGTGCGCGGAGACCATGACGCGGGCTGCTGATCCTTTCCTCCGGTCGAGGATGGGCAGATGTTGCGGATGATCACGCCCTGCCGCGTCATCTTGTCGGGGACGTACCTGGGTCGCCCGGATTGCAGATCGATGCCCGTCGCCCAGTTCGTGAACACGAACGGCTGGGCATTGATGACCTGCCCATTCGTCCGATCGATGACGTACGCGAATCCATTTCGCTCGGCGTGGAGCAGCACCTTGCGGGGCTTGCCATCGATGTCGATGTCGGCCACGATGCTCTCGTTCACGGCGTCGTAGTCCCACATGTCGTGCGGCGTCAACTGATACGCCCACTTGGCGGCGCCCGTCTCTGGATCGCGCGCGAAGATCGTCATCGACCAGAGATTGTCCCCAGGGCGCAGATCCGGATTCCAGGCGCCCGGATTGCCGGTGCCGTAGAAGATCAGATTGGTCTCGGGATCGTACGTGATCCATCCCCACACCGTCGCGCCGCCGATCTTCCACTGGTCGGGCGGCCACGTCTTCACGCCGAGATCCTGCCCTCGCAGAAACGAGTAAAACGGCTTGAAGTCGGAGCCGATGAGCACGTCCTTGTCGCTGCCCGTGCTGTACGCCTTCCACACCACGTGACCGTCGCCAAGATCGAGTGCGGCCATCCAGCCGCGCACTCCCATTTCCGCGCCGCTCACGCCGACGAAGACTTTGTTCTTCACGATGAGGGGAGCCATCGTCATCGTCTCGCCCTTGTCGATGTCGGCGAGCTTCGTCTTCCAGAGCTGCTTTCCGGTCTTCGCGTCGGCGGCGATCGTGTTCCCGTCGAGCATGTTCCACACGATCTTGCCGTCGCCGTAGGCGGCGCCGCGATTGACCACGTCGCAGCAGGCCTCGCCTTTCGACGCGGGGACCGTCGGCGGTGCCAGCGCCCACTTCGCGGGCGCGTGTGCATCCGCGAGATCGAGGGCGTACGTGATGTTGGGCCACGGCGTCGTGACGTACATGGTGTTGTCGACGACGAGCGGCTGTCCCTCGTGTCCGTTGAGCACTCCGGTCGAGAACGTCCATGCGACCTTGAGGTTCGCGACGTTCGCGGCGGTGATCTGGTCGAGTGGACTGTAGCGCGTGCCTGCGTAGTCGCGACCGGCGCTGACCCATTCGCCGGGCTTGTCCGCGCCGGGCTGCACGAACGTCGTGGGCGAAGACGATGCGTCAGTCGCCCGCTCGTGCGTGAGCGATGCGGATGCTTCCTTCTTTCCCGTGCACGCGGCGCCGAGTACGGCGCACGCGGCGGCTACGAGTGGACGTGAGGCGGAGGTGAGCATCCTAGCCGCCGCTCGCCAGGTGCTCGTGCGCAGTGGATGCGAACGAAACGCGATCGCATCTCCCATCGCCGCTTCGTCTGCGCCTCCTGCGCCTACGCCGTATTCTGTCCCTCCCCGTCGACCAGGGCATGCGACCTCCGACAAGTGTGCGCCAGATAGATCCGGTGCTCTGCCGGGGAATCGCATTTCGCGTGCGCGTGATCTGCGTCACCTTAATGCACTCGACACAGAGATTCTCTGATGCGGTGCGAAGAAGACGGCGCTGTGGGCCGAGCGGAGCGCGCGCGGGTTTGGGAACGAACGCCGGGGATGAGCCGTTAACTCCTTGTCAGCTTGTCTTTTACCAGCGGGCTGCCTTATATTTCAGAGCTGTTTCCGACTCATCTCAGCGCGACCGAGGCAATAGACATGAAAGCTGACATTCATCCGACGTATGCGACCGCCACGGTCAAGTGCGCCTGCGGAAATGAATTCACCACACGTTCTACCCAGTCCGAGATTCACACGGACATCTGCGGCAACTGCCATCCGTTCTATACGGGCAAGCAGAAGCTGATCGACACCGCCGGGCGCGTCGAGCGCTTCCGCCAGAAGTACGGGAAGCCGGCCTGAGCATCAAGGATCGGCTCGATGAAGCGCTCGCCAGATTCGACGAGGTAGAAGGCGAGCTTTCAGCCGCTCCCAACGGGCGAGACCCGGGGCGATTCGCCGAACTAGGGCGAGAGCACCGGCGGTTGGCACCCGTGAAGGAGCTGGCCACCCAGCTTCGGAAGTTCGAGAGCGAGCTCGCGCAAACGCGCGAGCTCGTTTCCGTAGACGACCCCGAGATGGCCGCGGAAGCGCGCGCGGAAGAGACGCGGCTCGTGGAGCGCATCGCGCATCTCGAGGCCGAGCTCATGCCGCTACTGCTTCCGCGCGACCCGCTCGACGATCGTCCCGCGATCGTCGAGATCCGCGCGGGGACCGGCGGCGACGAGGCCGCGCTCTTCGCTGCCGATCTCTATCGCATGTACACGCGCTACGCCGAGCATCGGCACTGGCGCATCGAGAGCATCTCGCACTCCGACGGTGCGCTCGGCGGTTTGAAGGAAGCGATCTTCAAGGTCGAGGGCGACGGTGCGTTCGGCAGGCTGCGATGGGAGAGCGGCGTGCATCGCGTGCAACGCGTGCCCGCCACGGAGAGCCAGGGACGCATCCACACGTCCGCGGCCACGGTCGCCGTGCTTCCGGAAGCGGAGGAAGTCGACGTGAAGATCGAGGACAAGGATTTGCGCATCGATGTCTTCCGCTCGTCGGGACCAGGCGGGCAGAGCGTCAACACCACCGATTCCGCCGTGCGCATTACGCACATCCCCACGGGAATCGTGGTGAGCCAGCAGGATCAGAAGTCCCAGCTGCAGAACAAGCTCAAAGGCATGCAGGTGCTGCGGTCGCGCATTCTCGACGCGCGGCTGGCCGAGATCGAGGCCGCGCGGTCGCGCATGCGCAAGACGCAGGTGGGCACCGGCGACCGCTCGGCCAAGATTCGCACGTACAACTTCCCGCAGAATCGCGTCACCGATCACCGCATCGGGTTCACGTCGCACGAGCTCGAGCGCACGCTCGACGGCGATCTCGATGAGCTCATGAACGCGCTCGCCATCGCGACGCAGGAAGAGAAGCTCGATGAGTGAGAGGCAGGGCATCGCGGCCAGCGAGGGGACGGTGAGCGCGCTCGTGCGCGAGCTGGCGAGCGTGCTCGCGGGTGCCGGCATCGAGGAGGCGACGCGCGAGGCGCGCGACATCCTTGCCGCAATGCACGACGCACCGCGATTCTGGGCGTCGCTGCACGAGCACGAGACGCCGAGTCGCGAGCGCGCGGACTCGTGCAGGCGCGCGGCGAAGCGTCGGAGTGCCGGTGCGCCGTTCGCGTACGCGGTGGAACGGTCGGCCTTTCGGAATCTCACGCTGCACGTGGATGAGCGCGTGCTCATTCCGCGGCAGGAGACCGAGATGCTGGTGGACCAGATCCTGGAGCGCGAGCGCACCGGGCTCGCGATCGACATTGGCACCGGCTCGGGCGCGATCGCACTCGCGTTGGCGAGCGAGGGTGAGTTCGACCGCGTGATCGGAACCGATGTCTCGAGTGGCGCGGTGTCCGTCGCGCGTGAGAATGCGACGCGGTTGGCGCCGCAGCTCACCGCGAAGGTGGAGTGGCGCGAGGGCGCGCTGCTGGCGCCGGTGGCGGGCGAGCGCGCCCGGGTGATCGCGTCGAATCCGCCGTACATTGCGTTCGACGAGGCCATGATGCTTCCGGAGTCCGTGCGCGATTGGGAGCCGCCCATCGCGCTCTACAGTGCGTCGGGCGGGATGGCGGTGACCGCGAGTATCATTCGGGGGGCACCGGATGTGCTGGAACCGGGGGGACTCCTGGTGTTGGAACTGGATTCGCGACGTGCGTCGCTGGCGGCGGAGCTCGCCCTCGCCAGCGGCCGGTATCGCGATGTCTCGGTGAGGCTGGATCTCGCCGGGCGCGAGCGTTTTCTGATTGCGAGACGAAAGGACGAATGACTGTGCTGGAAGACAAGGCAAAGGAGCTCGGCCGACTGATCGGCCAGAGTGCGGAATACAAGGCGGTGAAGCG
>DATGDQ010000493.1:0-5292 GCA_035310785.1 Gemmatimonadaceae bacterium
CGCGCTCTCCCCCGCAGGCGATCGCCTCGCGTACGTCGCCCGCTATGGCGCCACCACGGCGCTGGCGATTCGTCCCCTCGACAGCGACTCTGCGATTCTGCTGCCGGGAACCGAGGGTGCGTACTTTCCGTTCTTTTCGCCGGACGGCGCCTGGATCGGATTCTTTTCCGGAAACCTTCTTCGAAAGGTGCCGTCGCGCGGCGGGAATCCCGTCACGCTGGTGGGGGTGGATCGCATCACCGGTGCGAACTGGGTGACCGCCGATCGTATTCTCGTCTTCGAGAACGAAGGATTCGATCTCCACTGGATCTCTGCCTCGGGAGCCACCGCCGACTCCACGGTGCATCTCACGACGCAGTTCGGCACCGCTGACGTGCTCGCAGATGGCGACTGGGCGGTCGGGCAACTCAGCTCAGGACAGCTGGCGCTGCTCTCGCTGCGGAACGGGACCGAGCTCGCCATCACACGGCGTGGAGTGCTGCCCATGGATTCCGTGCGACAGGCGGATCTGTTGTTCGGAACGAGCCCCCGATGGCTGAGCGCCGGGTATCTCGTGTACGCTGCGGGCGACGGCGTTCTCATGGCCATGCCATTCGATGGCGCGAGGAGACGAGTGCTGGGTGAGGCGGTGCCGCTGCTCACCGGCGTGCAGATGGAGGCGGGATTCGGATATGCGGAGTTCGCGCTCTCACGCGACGGCACCCTCGTGTACATCCCGGGGCGCAATCAACTGTACGTGAACATCGCGTTCGTCTCACCCAATGGAAAGATCGACACGCTTCCATTCCCGCGGGGTCCCTACACGCAGCCCAGGCTGTCGCCGGATGGATCGCAGCTGGCGATTCAGGCGCGCAATCCCGTGGGCGGTTGGGAGGTGCTGCTCATGAATCTCGTGACCGGCGTGCGGCGACATGTGGAGGTGCAGGGAAATTACCGTGCGTTCCCCGCGAGCTGGCTCCCATCGGGGCACGAGCTGCTCATCGGCATCTGGAGTCCCGTACAGTTTCTCAATTACGGCGCACGAGTGCAGTCACTGGATGACGGGCGATGGACGGACGTTCATCTGCCTGGGGCATCGTACATGACCGTTTCTCCCGACGGAAAGTCCTTCGTCTTCTCGGACTGGAGATCGGGCCAGCTCTACATTCGACAGCTGGGAGCGGATACGACGCGAGCTCGAATTCCTGCGCGCGGCTTCGCCGCGAGCTATTCTCCGAATGGGCGATGGCTCGCGTGGGGCGATTTGAGTGGAGGAGTGTCGGTATCACCGGTTCCACCGACGGGCGCGATCTATTCGGTCGCCGAGCGCGGCGAGATGCCGCTCTGGACTCCGAAGGGAGATGGTCTGGTGTTCCGCGATGGTCCTCGCTATTACATGGCGCCCGTGACGACGGACACTGGGTTCCGTGCGGGCAAGCCGCGACTGCTGGTCGAAGGGCCGTTTCTTTCGACGTTCGCATGGAACCACGACATCGCCCGCGATGGCCGACTGCTCGTGCTCTTGAGCAGCCCTGCGCAACGAGCCGGCACGCTCGACGTCTTCACCGGATTCGCGAGCGCAGTCGAGCGTGCGTCTTCGCGACAACCGACGCACTAGCACTTCTCCTCACCAGGACTCCGTGTCGCTCTCGCTTGCGGCCCCATCGTTGTCGGGCTCCTTCTGCGCTCGCATGCAGGCCATACAGGATTGAGCCGCTCGAAGTGCCCGCTGAAGTCGCGATGACAGAGCAGGTCGAATCTTCGAAGAATCGCTCCTCGATCGCACGCACGGCGTTCTCTGCATCGGCGATGTGGTGATCCCCACAACCATGTATTCGAGACCGGTGCGCACCTGCTCGAGCGCTGTCGCAACAGCCCGCTCGCCCTCGACGATCAGAACTTTTCGTGTGGACACGCGGCGCCGAGTCCTTCACCTGAATGCGACGTGGGGAGTGCCCGACGAGATGATGTGGCCGCGACGGCGCGCGTACAAGTCGCGCGCCCGACTCGGCTTCAGGTCAGGCCGATGCGCTATTGACTGCCGCAGATCCGGAGCAACTATATGGGAGCGTGTTGAAGCTACATCCCCGTGCGCACGAATGACCTCGAGCTCAGAGGAGGATGCACACCATGCGATCCAGAGGAATTCGCAGGCATCACGAGCAGCGTATCAAGTCGCGTGTCCGCAGATACTACGGTGGGTTGGCAGTAGACGATCCGCGGTACATTGGCAAGATTGCTCACGCGCGGCGTCTCTGTTCGTGCTGGTTGTGCGGCAATCCTCGGCGACACTGGGGCCAGGCTACCATTCAGGAACTGCGGGCGAACAAGATGTTTGATTGATCGGGGGATTCAGCGGTTGTACGATCGCAGATTGCTGGAGCGCATAAGGTTTTGCTTACCTGTGTGAAGCGCGACGACGTCGAAGCGGGCGCGGCTGCGATTCCTCGGCTCGTGCGCTCCGCTTCGATCGCGACCATCTCGTGTTGTTGCGTCAGCTGATTTCCTCGTCTTTACGTGGCGGGTAATGCCAACGGCACTCACTATGCGTCCCGGAGGCGTCGTCTCTCACGGAGCACGATTGGTGCGGCACCTCGCGCCGTTCCCCACATCATCTCGTGCCGCCGCTCGCGCTCTGCGGCCGCGTGTCGCACGCGATCCGCCACACGCGCGCGCACTCTCTCCACCCGCTCGTGCGCTCTATCTGCCGCGAAAATTGATGATCGTCACAGGAGCATCTCCAGTCTTGATGACGATTGGGTCAACAACCTTTCGAAGAAAATGGAGGATGCCGTCATGATATCGATGCGAGGTCTGGCTCGACGAAATTCGTGGATTGCGCTGGCCGTGCCCGTGGCTTTCGCGTTGCTGACGCTCAGTGCTCCACTCTTCCACCTTCGCGCGCAAGGCACCGGTCAGACCGGAAGCATTGCCGGCAAGGTCGTGGATGAACATGGTGCGCCCGTTCCCAGCGCGCAGGTCTTCATCGATCGAACCACCCTCGGCACGCTCACGCGTCCGGATGGTTCGTACACGATCGGCCAGGTGCCCGAAGGAACGCACCTGCTGCGGACACGGCTGATCGGATTCCGTCCCGAGTCGGCAAGCGTGCAGGTCACCGCGGGCCAGCAGACGACACACGACTTCACGATTCGCGCCGACCCCCTGCAACTGCAGGCGATCGTCGTGACGGGAACGTCGACGCCTACCGCGAATCTGAAGTCGAGCGTCGCGATCACGACACTGGCGCCGGAGCAGATCCAGCAGGCGCAGCCGCGGAGCACGACCGAGATGCTGCGCTACGTTCCCGGCTTCACCCGTGTCGAGAGCTCGGGCGGTGAGGTCAACGAGAACATCAGCATGCGTGGAATCCTCGGAGTCGAATACGTGATGTTCATGGAGGACGGTCTGCCGGTCTTTCCGACGATGCACACGTTCTTCATGAACGCCGACAATCTCTTCCGCGCCGACGAGAACATCGAGCGCATGGAGGTCGTGCGCGGCGGCAGCTCGTCGCTGTTCGGCTCGAACACGCCGGGCGCGATCGTGAACTTCATCAACAAGACCGGCGGCGACCAGCTGCAGGGCAGCATGGTCGCTTCAGGCGCGACCCAGGGACTGGCTCGCTACGACGTGGACGTCAATGGGCCACTCGGGGAAGACTGGCGATTCAACGTCGGCGGCTTCTATCGCTACGATCACGGCGTACGCGATCCCGGCTTCGCAGGTATTCGCGGCGGACAGTTCAAGGGAAACATCACGCGCCTGCTCGACAATGGATATGTTCGCTTTTCCGCCAAGGTCATCAACGATCGGAATCAATTCATTCTCGATCTGCCGTTCGAGAACGCGTCCGATCCGCGCTTCGTACCGGGCTTCGGCCAGTACGGCTCGATGAACACTAACGAGGCGCTCGGGCTGTCGGTGCCGACGCCGGATGGCACCCTGCAGCTTCCCTTGGAGAACGGATTGCGCACGGTCGCGTCGTGGTTCACCGCCGACGTCGGCTTCGACCTGAAGAACGACTGGCACCTTCGGAACAGTGCCCAGGTCATGAACGACCACCAGGAGTGGAACGCGCTCGTCCCGTCCAACGCTCTGAGCGTGAGCGACTTCGTCACGGGACCGAAGGGACAGGCCGCACTCGGACTGCCGGCCGGAAGCACGATTCAGCTCTTCTATACCAATCACTTCGATGTCAATGGAAATCCGCTCCCGTTCAACACGCCGAACGGGCTCGTGGCTCCCGGACAGGACATCCACGTCGCGAAGCCGCTGTCCGCGTTCCAGGATCAGCTGTCCGTGAACAAGGCGTTCGGGCTCGCCAACGTGACGGCCGGCGCGTACTTCGCCAACTACACGCAGACGAACAACTGGTATTTCACCCAGGTGCTCACCGACGTCGCGAACAACGTGAAGTTCCTCGACGCGATCGTGACCACTCCGGGTGGAACGCCGACGCGCATCACGCAGAACGGATTCCTGAATCAGATGTCCGGATACGCGAATGGCACGGGGCAGACTTCCGTGTTCTCCGGCGTACTGGGCGGCAACCTGCAGCTCACGGACAAGTTGCGCGCGGATCTCGGCGGACGCGTCGAGCACGATGACTACGTGCAGAGCGCGGAGAACACGTCGTCGTTCGATCTGGATAACAATCCATCGACGACGTACAACAACGAGACGTGGGGCAACGGCAGCTTCCGGCACTTCAACAGAGGCATCACGGACTGGGCGGCATCGCTGGGGCTCAACTACAGCCTCACGGACAATATCTCCCTCTTCGCATCCGCCGCGCGCGGCTACAAGATGCCCGCGCTCGACGAATTCCTGAATGCCTCCGCGCAGCAGCAGGTGGATCTGTTCAAGTCACGCAGCGTCAAGTCGATCGAGGGCGGCGTGAAGGGCGTCATGGGCTCGTATGGATTCACCGTGAACGGCTTCTACACGAAGCTCACCAACATCGTGAGCCAGGGACTTGTGGTCGACAGCACGACGGGCGGTTCGCAGTGGGTCATCATCCCGTCGCCAGAGAACAACTCCTACGGAGTCGAGCTCGAGCTGCTGGCCAATCCGATTCAGGGGCTCGAGTTGCGCGGAAGCGGCACGTTCCTGAAGGCCGAGTTGGGCTCGGGCGCAGGTGCCGACATCGGAAGCCGACTCAATGGCGTGCCCGCATCGATCGGAAACGTGTCAGCGTCGTATCTCATCAGCAGACTTCGACTGAACGGCGACTGGCACTGGGTGGGATCGCGCTTCGTCGACGTCACCGTCGGCACGACGCTTCCCACGTACAATTACTTCAACTTCGGC
>DATGDQ010000494.1:0-2931 GCA_035310785.1 Gemmatimonadaceae bacterium
TCTGGAGGGACGCGGAAAGCCGCTGGATCCACTCTCACCCTCCGCTGCACGGCGGTTTCTGGCCGACCCCGCAGTGCTCTTCTGGGTTGCGCGGGATGGCGCGGAGATCGTGGGTTTTCTCTACTGCCTCGTGGTGCCGCTTCGCTCGAGCGATGAGCAGGAGCTGTTGCTCTACGAGATCGGGGTACGCCTCGACTGGCGCCGGCGCGGAGTGGGTCGCATGCTCCTCGATCACATGGAAGGGTGGATGCGCACCAACGGCGTGTGCGAGGTGTGGGTGTGCGCGGACAATCAGGCCGCGGTGAACTTCTACCGTGCCCGCTCGTTCGCGGTGGCCGAGCCTCAGCCGGTGTACATGACACATCGTGTGCGCTGAGCCGGCGCGACCGAGAGCTTGCCTGACGCGCCGCGCATGCTCGACCAGGAATTAGATTTGAGCGATATCAAATTTCCATCACCGCCCCTGTAGCTCAGGTGGATAGAGCAGCGGTTTCCTAAACCGTTGGCCGGGTGTTCGAGTCACCCCAGGGGCATGCGAGGTGCGAGCGGTGTGAACTCTGCCGAGCAGGATGTTGTGATCAGCATCTCCGTCGTCATTCCTGCGTTTAATCGCACCGCCACCATCGGCAATGATTGACGGCACCTCCATGAGCGAATCCATCAGCGCGCGCCCACCTCGCCAGCCGGACCCGCTCGTATCGGTCGTCGTGCCGGCGCACAACGCGGGGAAGTATCTGAGCGCCGCGCTCGACTCGCTGCGCACGCAGACCGTGCGCGAGCTCGAGATCATCGTCATCGACGATGGATCGAGCGATGACACCGGCGATGTCGCACGCCGACATGCGTCGGAGGATCCGCGCGTCCACGTGCTCACGAACGAGAAACCGTCGGGGAGCCCAGCGAGCGCGCGCAACGCGGGCCTTCGCGCCGCGCGCGGGAAGTACATCGCCCTGCTGGATGCGGACGACACGAGCATCCCGACGCGACTCGAGAAGGGCGTTCACGCCATGGAGCTCACAGGCTCACGATTCGCGTTCGCAGACGTGCAGCGATTCTACGAGGATTCGGGTACCCTCGACCCGGGAGGCACGCTCGCGCTCGCCGGTTTCCTCCGCATGGCGGCGCCGTACCTCGAGCAGGTCTCAGATGAGGTGTATCTCTGCTCACAATCGTTCGGTGCCTTCCTCCTCACGTATGTGGCGGTGGTCACACCCTCGGTCATGTTCGATCGCGAGCTCCTGACGCTGGAGCAGGAGTGGTTCGATGAGTCGCTCGTCTACTTCGAGGATCTGGATCTATGGATGCGCTGGGCCGATCACACTCGATTCGTGTACGTGAACGAGGTGCAGGTCATCGTGCGCAAACATTCCGCGAGCCTCACGGGGAGCCAGCCGCTCGAAACACGCATGAGCGGAATCGCGGTCAGGCGAAAGCATCTGCAGCGGCTCGCGTCCAGAATGTCCGCTCTCGAGGTGAAGGCGGCCGAGCAGAACATCAGCGAGCTGCAATTCCACGTCGCCTATGCGCAGTGGTGCGCCGGCCGCGGCGATCACGCGCGAAAGTGGTTCCTGGACAGCTGGCGCTCCAGGGCCACCGTCGCCGCGGCTCTTGGGTATCTCAAGGCCTTCGTTCCGCGCGAAGCCGCACTCGGCCTGCTGGCGAGCCTCCGGCGGGGAATCGCAGGCGGTGAGGCGTCTCGCTGACACGGGTACTTTTCGTGCGTAAGCTCGCAGGCGGTATATTTCAACGGGCAGACGCGTCCGAACGTGCCTTGTCGGCCCCTTGCGGGCCTCGCGACGCCCTCAACCACCTCAGGAATGCTGGCTGACTTGAAAGGCGCCTCCGTGGAGGTGTGGCAGCACCGTGAATTGCTGGAACAACTCACCAAGCGAGACATCAAGCTGCGCTACAAGCAGGCGGCGATGGGTTTCGCGTGGGCCATCTTCATGCCGTGCCTGATCGTCCTCTCCGGGCTCATCATCCGTTTCGCGATGGCGCAGATCTCCGGACAGGCGCTCCACTCGAAGGACATTGCAAACATCGCCATCAAGGGCGTCGGGTGGTCGTTCTTTGTCGGAGCGCTCGGTTTCGCGACGGCCAGTCTGATCGGAAATTCAAATCTGGTCACCAAGATCTACTTTCCCCGCGAGGTGCTGCCGCTCTCGTCGGTTGCCGCGCAAGGTTTCGACACGTCCATCGGCTTGCTCACGCTCGTCGTCATTCTGCCGTTCCTCGGAGTCCGTCTGCACCCGAGCTTCGTGTGGGTTCCGCTGCTCCTCGTGCTTCTCGTGCTGTTCACGACGGGAGTGTCGATGTTTCTCAGCTGCGCGAATCTCTTCTTCCGGGATGTGAAGTACATCGTGCAGGTCGTGCTCATGTTCGGAATCTTCTTCACTCCGATCTTCTTCGAGCCCGCAATGCTCGGACCACGCGGTGCGATGTACGCCGCGATCAATCCGCTCACGGGCATTCTCGAGGGCCTGCGACTCGCGGTCGTGGACGGCCGGGACCTTCTGCATCCGATCACCGGCATGGTCAAGGGCGTGGAGCGCCAGATCTGGAATCCGTGGGAGCTCGTGTATTCGGCCGTGTGCGCGGTGTCCATTCTGCTCGGGTCGACGCTGATGTTCCGCCGCCTGCAGCCGCTGTTCGCCGAGTACGTGTGAGGACCGATGTCTGACGTGGCGATTCAGATGGATGCCGTGTGGAAGAAATTCCATCGTGGCGAGAGACACGACAGCCTGCGCGACCTCATACCCGCTGCCGCGCGTCGCCTGCTGAAAGGCGCGCAGCCCGCAGGCGAGCTCGGGAAGGACGATTTCTGGGCACTGCGCGATGTGTCCTTCGAGGTGAAACGAGGCGACGCGCTCGGCATCATCGGCCACAATGGCGCGGGCAAGTCCACGCTGCTCAAGATCCTCACGCGCCTGT
>DATGDQ010000495.1:0-2571 GCA_035310785.1 Gemmatimonadaceae bacterium
GTCATGCACGAGGCGGTCAGTTTCCGGAACGGAATCGATGGCACTGCGGCGATTGCACGGACCGTGCTCGAGAAGGAGCCGATGGATGGCGCGTTCTTCGTGTTCCGCAACCGCCGGCGGCACATGCTGCGTGTCCTGTTCTACGACGGCTCCGGCTTCTGGCTCTGCACGAAGCGTTTGTCCAAGGGCTGCTTTTCCGCATGGCCCGCTGGCGACGGGACGAGCCCCTGCTCACCCCTGCTCGCTCGCGAGTTACAGGTGCTGATCTGGGGCGGCGACCCTGGGAGCTGCGCCTTTCCTGAGCTCTGGCGCAAGGTGGCGTAGCCCTTGCGCGGACCTCACGCTGGTTGGCTGAGCGCTGCGCCGCAGCTCCGACTCGCGCCGAGGTGATTCGCCCGGTGGCGCTCGAGAAGATGATTCTGACGAATCCACTTGCCTGCCTCGCTCTCGGTAAACCCAGGGTAGGTACTGGTTGGGATTTTGAGCGAGGTCCTCGTGGCACCGAAGGCACTCCGTCAACCACGCGACGGGCTCGACACCGTTGGCGCGCGCCGAGGCGATGAGGGACATCGCATGGTCGCCGACCACGGCGCCATCTTCGGTGTGGTAGTTGAACGAGCCGGCGAGATAGCGGACCGGCATGATGAGCGCCTGCTCGACGAGGTTCGTGTCGAGCGGGACGCCAGGCACTTCGTAGAAGCGGGTCAGCCGGTCCCACTGATTGAGGACGAAGGTCAGTGGCTCCCAAAGCCGCGAGTTCGGCTCGACGAGCTTGGCGCGTATCTTCTCCTCGCACATCTTCTTGAGCTCCTGCATCAGGGGCTTTGAGCGCTCCCGGTGATAGAGCATCCGCTCGACCGGCGAAAGCCCGAGGGCCTTGGCCTCGTCGTCATTGTCGAAGACCTTCTTGTAGACTCTCCCGGCCTCTGCGTATTCGACGGGGTGCTTGTCCTTGATGTCGCGAAACTTCAAGAGCGCGTGCGCGTTGCACGTCGACTCGACCAGCGTGTCGGCATGCTCGTGGTCGAAGTTTTTGGAGGCGCCGTCGGTGCACTTCACCAGCTTGGGGCTGCAGAGCAGTCGATGCCGCAACAGGCGGTCGACGATTTCCCCCGCATGATGCAGGCCCGTGTAGAAGAGGATTACCGGTCCGTCCGGAGTCTCCCAGTACAGCCCCGTTGCGTTGATGCCGGTCCGCACGTTCTTCGTCGACTTACCGAGGGCCCGAAGCGCAGCGATCTCTGCGTCGATCTGCTGCTTGAGGGTGATCACCATCCCGCCAGTGTCGTCGATCCGAAAGTTGGTCGACTTCGCAATCGCATGCTGCTCCAGTGCTCGGTACAGCGGTAGCAGCAGATCGTCGGCGTCGCTGACGACCGTCCACTGGTTCGCGTCAGGCATCGGGACGCCCCAGCCCTCGTGCAGAGACTCAAGCCGCTTGAAAGGCGCTCCGCCGAAGTAATGCATCACCAAGAGCATCGCGCATGCTGACCAATCGTACCGCACGTAGTCGGTGCCCAGGCCTTGGCCGATGTCGTCGGGCACCTGCGCGCGGACGATGTGGCCGCAGTTCCTGCACCGCGCCTGTTCGCAATGATGTCCCTCTGCGCTGAACAGCGGCTGGCCGATGATGCGGATGACGATCTTATCGCGATAGCGGGACATCTTGGCGACCCTGCACGCTTCACACAGGCCACCGATCACGTCGGGCGCCACCGCGTGAAAGAAGTGCTGTGCTTGGCGATACGCACTCGCACCGTTTCGACCGTGCCCCTTGGACGCCCTGGAGTCGTCCGGATCCGTCTTGCCATTGCCTCGGGTGGACGTCTCGGGCGTCTCGCTGCTCCTTGCGTTTGCTTCGGACGAAGACGAGCTGCTCGTCTCGCTTGTGCCGGACTCGGCCGGAAACGAGCTCCCCGTCGACTCGCCCCCACCGCTGGATGCGGCGGCATCACACCCTTTCGTGTCCCCCGCGGCCACCTCGGCAGCTACGATCTTGGCGATCACGCGCGCCTGCCTCCCCTCGGCGCGAGCTACCTGATTCCAGACCAGGGCACGGATGAAAGACCAGTCGTCGGTCTCGAGCTGTCGATCGTCGACCCGGTGCAGAAGCTGGCGGAGTTCGTCCAGCGTGACCTCCAGCCGCTCCGACTCCGCGCCGGCTTTCCGACGAGGTTGCCCTGATCGTCGTGCCTCCGCCCTGGGACTCGAGCTCACGTCATCTCATCCATCTCCGCCCGGATCACGGCGGCGAGCAGGGCCCAGTCGTCGGGCTCGAGCCGTCTGTGCTTGGCCCGGCTCAGGACCTGCCGAAGCCTGTCCAGTGTGTCCTGGAGCTGCTCCCGCGTCGCGCCTTCCTTCAGCCCTGCCAGCGCGGCAAGCTCCAGCTTTTTTACTACCCGATCGTCACCCGATTCCACCGACATCCAACGCGCATCGCTCATTTGCGCCCGGATGGAAAGCGCAAAAAAAAGATGGAATGATCTGGATCACTTGCGAGCGGTCAGACCGGCTACCCGCGAGGCGCGCGCTCCAGCTCGGCGCCCACGGCGTCCGTCACGCTTGCCGGAA
>DATGDQ010000496.1:0-3401 GCA_035310785.1 Gemmatimonadaceae bacterium
CTATCCGGCGCGCGACAGCCGCACGTCGCAGACGCGTCGCATCACGACGCGCAGCGCGGGATCCAGGCCGCGACGACTCTCCTCGTGAACGACCGATGCCAATGCGAGCGTGAGAGCCTCGCGAGGGACTACGACGAATCCAAGTGAAGCGTAGAACGGCATGTTCCAGGGGATATCGCGGAACGTCGTCAGAGTGACCGCCTCATAGCCCTGCTCGGCAGCCCAATCGCAGACCGCCATGACGAGCTTGCGGCCGAGTCCACGGCGACCGTGCTCGGGATGTACATCGAGCTCCTCGAGATGCACGGCATTGCGCTCGATCACATTGACCTGCGCGAGCCCGACAGGCTTGTCGTCCGTGAGAGCCACCCAGAGATGTCCCCTCTCCTGCGCCCTTCTGAGGTCCGCCTCGCTCGTGACGAGCGTGGGGACGTCGTCGAGGCCGTGCCCATCGAACAGCGTGAGCGCGGCGAGCTCGATTGCAGGAAGGCTGGCGAGATCCTGCGGTCTCGCTAGGGCGATCGAGTATCGCGATGCCGGATCGCTTGCGCGATGCACCGAAACGCGCGCGCAAGCACGGGTCTTTTCGTCGGCGTTCATGCGTCAGCCTCGCGAAGAGCTCGACGACGCCGGCGATTTCGCGGCGACGATTTCCGCCAGCTGGATATTCGGCGGCGTGGCGAGGAGTGCATCCGCCTTCTCGACGAGTGCCCTCGCGATCTCGCCCGACAGATGCGCCTCGCGTCCGTTCCGGTCGACGAACGTGTCGAAGATCGCGAATCGGGACGCATCGAGCTTGATGGCGTACCACGCGATTGTGCCGCGTTCGAGGCTCGCCATCGTTAGCGCGGAAGAGAGAAATTCCTGGAGCTGCTCCTCCATCCCGGGACGTGCCTCGAGCAGCGCGAGTAGTGCGAGCGTCTCCATGATCTCTTCGTGCAATAGTGTGAGAACAACGCCGAGTCGCGTCGCCATGCGCGGCGACTCAACTGCCGACGAGTGATCTAGTCTCTCATTCGTCGCACAGTTCCCGCCGCTGGCGGCCGCAATTCCATGATGCGTCCGTCGTCCGCGTGGTGTCCGGGAACTTCCGGCGAGCGTGAGTGCTACGTGCCAGAGAGCGAGACTCGACGAACTGTCCGCGACTCTCATGAGGCAAGGCGAGCCATGCACGACACGAGCGTACACCGATTGCACAGCAGATGGGCGCTACTCCCCTTGCGGCTCGTGGTCGGGTATGGCTTCATGGCCCATGGCGTCGCGAAATGGAGCCGCGGCCCTGCGGGCTTCGGCGCGCTGCTTCACCAGATCGGCGTTCCCTTCCCCGCCGCTGCGGCGTGGATGGTCACGCTCCTCGAGGTGTTCGGCGGCCTTGCGATATTGGCCGGAGTGTTCGTTGCGCTCGCGAGCGTGCCTCTCATCATCTCGCTGCTCGTCGCGATGGTCACCGTGCATCTGCGATATGGCTTCAGCTCGATCAACACCATCGGCCTCACGGCGTCGGGACCGATCTTCGGTCCCCCGGGCTACGAGATCGATCTGCTGTACATAGGGAGCCTGATCGCACTGGCGCTGCTCGGGCCGGGACCGATCGCGGCTGGTGGATGGCTCCGCAAGTGGCGCGCGAGGCGCGAGAGCCGCCGCGATCGGTAGCGCACGCGCTATTTCGCGAAGATTCCCAGAGATCTCGCGGCAGCGCTGGCCTCTCCACGCGAGCGCACGCCGAGCTTGCCGAGTATCGCGGACACGTGATGCCCGACCGTCTTGGTCGAGAGAAAACATTGCTCCGCTATCTCCGCGTCCCGGCGACCCTCGCACACCAGAGCGAGAATCTCGAGCTGGCGCGTCGTCAGCCGCGCAGGGTTGCGCCTCGTCGACGGGCGATCGCCGCGCGGAATTCCGCGCATCCCCAGGGAGCGCATCCGTCGTCGCACCAGAGCGCTTCCCGACTCCGAGCCGAGTTGCTCGAGCAATCGCAGTGCCTCGCGCAGGGACGACGCGTCATTGGAATCCGCGAGCGACATGGCGCGCTGGATCGGACTCCCAACTCTCTCCCATTCCTCGGCGGCGGCGCGCCAGTGGCCGGCTATCTGTCGCTCCGCGGCGAGAGGAAGCGGCTTGCGAGCGTCGGGAAGTCGGTTCGCGCGCCACAGGTAGAGTGCGAGCTGCCCCACCTCCCATCGAGTCGAGCCGTCGCTCGGCATCTTCCATCCTACCATTGCTTCGTCGGCGGCGCGGTCGACGTCGCCGGCCAGCCATGCCGCCTCGGCTCGCGCGCACGCGACCGGCATGACGCGTTGCCGCTCCCCGGTCGGGAGTGCCAGGTCGCGCGCCTCGTCGAGCAGCGCCTCCCAGCCGGCATCCCGGCGGTGCATGCGCACGCGCGCGAGCACCACCATCGCCTCGATGCGACAGACCGCGGGCGCGCGCGCTGCGTCGAGCACCGATGAGGCATCATCGGCAGCCTGCGTCCAGTCGCCTCGCTCGAATCGCACATGGGCGCGGCAGGCCAGCATGTAAAGCGACCACGAATGCATCGCACGTGTTTCGCAGTACGCGAGACCTTCCCGGAGATATCGCTCGGCGCGCTCGTAGTCGCACTTCTTGGCGCAAATGGTCGAGAGATTCGCATAAGCGCGCACCGCCGGCTCCGCATGGCCATGCTCGAGTGCGAGCGCCAGACTTCGCTCGACCTTCTCCAGACCTCCGGGGCGATCGGCGGTATGCTCCGCGGATCCGACCGTGATGAGCGTGTTCAGCTCACACTCTCGATCGCCCAAGGGTCGGGCGATGGCGATTGCGCGTTCTCCCCACTCGATCGCCCCGTGTGCGTCGGCGGCCAGCATCGCGAGCTGCGCGCGATTGCCGTATGCCGTGGCAAGCTCGCGTCCCGGCGGAAGCTGCTCGAGCACCGCAATCGACTCCGCCGCGTAACGCTCGGCCTCCGCACGCACGCCGCGGAACCACCACAGGCGCGACAACCAGCGGAGCGCATCTCCTTCCCGCAAGCGGTCATGCAACTGCCGCCAGAGCGCGAGCGCCTCGGCACGCGCCGAGCTGGCAACGTCGACCGGCTCCGAGAGATAGCACTCTACCGAGTATCGTTCGAGCAGCAGGGCTCGCTCGCGTGCGGGCAGACGATCGGCCACGCGAATCGTCCGCTCGTAGAGTGATGCTGACTCTCGATGTGCGCCGACGGACGCGGCCTGCTCCGCAGCCATGGCGCCATAGCGGAGCAACGCGATGGCGTCGCCTGCGAGCGCTGCATGATGGACCAACCGGGCGGCGAGGCGTTCGTGGTCGTCGCGTGCAACGAGCGCGGCAACGCACTTGGCGTGGAGCACGCGGCGGCGCTCCCTGGGCAGCGAATCCTCGATGGCGCGCCGGGCGAGCTCGTGTCG
>DATGDQ010000497.1:0-1592 GCA_035310785.1 Gemmatimonadaceae bacterium
GGCAGCGGCCCGGTGGATTGCGCCACGGCGCCATTCGTCTTCGTCGGCAGTCCGACGCCGACCGTCACCGGCTCCGTCGGCAACACCTTCACGTTCGGCAAGCGCTTACGCCTGTATGCCCTCGTGGACTTCAAGCACGGCAACCGTCTGTACAACGCGGTCGAGGAACTGCGTTGCGCCGCCGAGATCGGCATCCCCTTCTGCGATGTCAACTACAATCCGGCAAAGTATCCCATCCGCTACGTCGCCGAGACGAATCCGGTGCTCGCGACGAACGGCGTAAACGACGAGTTCATTCAGGATGCGTCATTCGCGAAGCTGCGCGAGATCTCGCTCACGTATGCACTACCCGAACGCTTCATCCCCGGTGTGAATACGGCCTCCATCACGGTGGCCGCACGCGAGCTGCACACGTGGACGAAATACCGTGGCGCGGACCCGGAGGTGAACATCAACGCCAACGCCGGAGTCGCCGGGACGTATTTCGAACAGGGGATCATTCCGCCGCTCAGCCGCTTCACGGCCAGCCTCAACATCACCTTCTGACCCATGCGAAACTCACCCTGGGGAAGGAATTCCAATATGACGTCTCCAACGCAACGTCGATTGAGCGGACGAGCGGCGGCGAACCTGACCGTTTCGGTATTGTGCGCCATGCTCGCACTCGTCGGATGCAAGGACATCACCTCGCTCAAGCAGCAGAACCCGAGTCAGCTCTCGGGCAAGACCGTCTTCAAGCCCGAGAACGCACAGCTGATCGTGAACGGTGCGATCGCGGATTTCCAGTGCGCGTACTCGCGCTACGCGCTTGCGACGGCGCTGTTCACGGACGAGCTGTCGGTCGCGATCACGTCAACGCCCGACTTCGAGCTGGACAGCAGAAACCTGCCATCCAACAACTTCTACGGAACGAGCACGTGCGATGCGGTGCAGTTTCCCGGCGTGTACACGCCGCTCTCCGTCGCACGTGCCGCGGGTGACACCGCGGCGGCGGCGCTCGAGGGGTGGACGGACGCGCAGGTGCCGAATCGATCGCTCCTGATCTCACAGGCATCGATCTCCGCGGGATACAGCCTCATCCTGCTCGGCGAAGGCATGTGCTCGGCCGCGATCAATCTCGGACCCGAGCAGACGCCGGCGCAACTCTTCGCGCTCGCGATCTCTCGCTTCGACACGGCGGTGGATGCAGCGACGCGCGCTGCTGACGACCAAACGCTTCATCTCGCCCAACTCGGACGCGCGCGCGCAGAGCTGGACGCGGGGAATCTCGCCGCTGCAGCCACCGACGCGGCACAGGTCCCGGACGGTTTCGAGTACGACTTCTCCGCCGACGCGATCAACACGCGGCGCCAGAATCCGATCTGGAGCTCATCCAAGTCCAACTTTCTTTCATCAGTCGACACGTCGTACCAGAATCTCTACGCGACGACTCACGATCCGCGCATTGCAAGCATCAGCACCGGCCAACCCAGCACCGCCGGCGTCATTGTCGCATTTCCGGTGAAGGACTCGTCGGCCACCTCGCCGATTGCCATCGCGAAGTCGGCCGAGGCAAAGCTGATCATCGCGGAGAATGATGTGGCGACCAACCA
>DATGDQ010000498.1:0-4698 GCA_035310785.1 Gemmatimonadaceae bacterium
GACGAAGACGAGACCGCCCGTCGCAAGGCCTCCGAGCGCGTGAAGGCGCACGCGCTCGTGATGAAGGTGTCCGACGCCGAGTGGCAGTGGGATCGCAAGAAGCTCACGCTGTACTTCACGGCGGAGAAGCGCGTGGACTTCCGCGCGCTCGTGCGCGATCTCGCCGCGGCGTTCCGCACGCGCATCGAGCTGAAGCAGATCGGCGTGCGTGACGAGGCGAAGCGGCTCGATGGCATCGGACGCTGCGGGCGCCAGTACTGCTCGGCGTCGTGGCTGCCCGAGCTGCGGCCGGTCAACCTCGGCGTCGCCAAGGACCAGCGACTCTCGCTCAACCCGTCGCAGATCTCCGGTGCGTGCGGCCGGCTCATGTGCTGCCTGCGATACGAGCACGACTACTACGTGCAGAGCAGAAAGCGCTTTCCGAAGGAAGGGCGCATCCTCGTGACATCCCTCGGTGAAGAAAAGGTGCTCGCCAACGACATCTTCGGCGATCGCGTCACGCTGCGGGGACCGGAAGGCGACACACGCGTCGTGCCGCTCGCGGAGCTGAAGCAGGAGCTCGAACAGCGCGCGAGCATCGTCGAGGAGCCCGACGATGAGGCACCGGTCGCGGAGCCAGTGACGGAAACGGTGCTGGAGGACGAGACGCCCGTGCGCACGAGCGCGGGTGCACCGCGTGCGCTCACCCCGCTTCCAGGCGAGGCGCCGTCTGCAGATGCCACGGAGCGGCGACCGCACCGAAGACGCGGCCGGCGCGGAGGGCGACGCGGCAGGTCGGGGGGCGAGACTCCGCCCGCTGCCCCGGAAGGCGAGTAGCGTGGCGCAGTACTATCTCACCACCGCTATCGACTATGCCAACGGCGACCCGCATCTGGGCCATGCATTCGAGAAGATCGGCGCCGACGTCATCGCCCGATACCACCGCATGCTCGGCGAGCAGGTGTGGTTCCTGATCGGAATGGACGAGCATGGCCAGAAGGTCGCGCAAACGGCGGCCGATCGCGGGGTCACACCGCAGGCGCTCGTCGACGAGGTCGCGGAGACGTTCCAGGCAATGTGGCGCACGCTGGGCATCTCGAACGATCAGTTCATCCGCACCACCGCGCAATCACACAGGCACGGCGTGCAGGCGCTGATCGAGCGTATCTTCGAGCGCAGCCCCAACGACTTTTACGAGAAATCGTACGAGGGCTACTACTGCGTGGGCTGCGAATCATTCAAGCAGGACAACGAGATCGTCGACGGCCGCTGTGTGCTGCATCCCACGCGCGTGCTCGAATGGGTCGAGGAGCGGAACTGGTTCTTCAGGCTGAGCGCGTATCGCGATTTTCTGCTCGCGCACTTCGACGCCCACCCGGAGTTCTTGCAGCCGGCGTCGCGACGCAACGAGATTCTGAGCCTGCTCAATCAGGGGCTGGACGACGTATCGGCGAGTCGCGCGCGACTCGACTGGGGAGTGCCCTTCCCTCGTCCCACGAGCAACGGCGACATCCAGACCACCTACGTCTGGTTCGATGCGCTGCCGAACTACCTCACCGCGACGGGATTTCCGGGCGCCGAGGCTCGGCAGCACTGGCCCGCGCAGCTGCACGTGATCGGAAAGGACATCACGCGATTCCACACGGTCATCTGGCCGGCAATGCTGCAGGCCGCCGGGCTTCCGCTCCCCGAACGAGTCTGGGCGCACGGCTTCGTCAATCTCGGCGGCGAACGTTTCAGCAAGAGCGCCGGCGTGAAGCTCGAGTTGAGCGAGGCCATCGAGCGATTCGGGCCCGACGCCTTCCGGTACTTCCTGATGCGCGAGGTGCCGTTCGACGCAGACGGGAATTTCTCGTGGGAACGATTCGAGGAGCGCTACACCTCTGATCTCGCGAACGGGTTTGGCAATCTCGCCAGCCGGACCATTGCCATGATCGACAAGTATCGCGGCGGTGTCGTTCCCGCATGGCGCTCGAACGACGAGAGCACGCTCGATGAGTTGGACGCTGGGTGGTATCGCGTGGCGATGGACGAGCTCCTGTTGCATCAGGCGCTGCAGGCCGTGAATCAGAGTGTGTCGCGGGCGAACGAGTACGTCGACCGCCAGGCGCCGTGGAAGCTGGCGCGCGATCCGGAATCGGCTGCCGCGCTCGACGAGACGCTGGCCACCCTCGCGCGGAAGCTCGCCATCCAGACGGTGCTCCTCGCGCCGTTCCTGCCCGGCAAGGCGCAATCGGTTTGGGAGCAGCTGGGTGGCCCCGGAAGGGTGCACGAGCAGCGAATCGATCGTGTGTCCGAGCTCGATCCCAGCGGTTGGAGGGTGACAAAGGGTGCGCCGCTCTTTCCGCGCGAATCGCTCACGCCGCAATAGTTCGTTGCATCATAAGTCAATGTGACGTAATGGCTTGATTGGGGTGGAAGTTGGTGCGCAAAGACACTCTGCGAGCGTGACCGAACCCCCTCCGCGGCAGTCTTTCCGGGGTAGAGCTGCCTGCACCCTTCGGAGAGCCGCATGCCCCCAGAGCGCCGCTGGACCTTTCTCGTCGTCCCGCACGGATCGGACTCTCCCCGCGGCTTCTCGCTCTCCGAAAGGCTCGTGAAGCGCCTCGCGATGTTCGCGAGCGTCGTCGTGCTCGTCGCCGCCATGGGCGTCGGCGTCGCGCTCAGTCACGTGGCGCTCACGCTCGGACGCACCGTCAATCGCGGCGTCTCCGGCGACGTCGCGCTCATGCAGGCACGTCTCGACAGCCTCGACGACACACTGCGCGCGATCTCGCGCCGCGATCAGCAGATCCGACTGCTGGCCGGACTCTCCAGCGATTCCGCGTCGCCGCACGGTGACAGCACGGGGCCCACGCTCACGATAGGCGGCGTTCACGAGATGGCCGTGAGCGGATCCACCGACATCGATGGCATGATCAAGCGCGCGAATTCCCTTGCCGCGAGCTTCGCCGAGGTGTCGGGAACGCTGGCGCACAACAGCGAGAAGATGGCGAGGATTCCCTCGATCATGCCCACCGCGGGATGGCTCTCGAGCGCGTTCAGTCTGTCACGCTTCCACCCGATTCTCCACTACTCGCGCCCGCACGAGGGAATCGACGTGAGCGCGCCGATGGGCGCGCCGATCGTTGCGCCGGCCGGCGGCGTCGTGCAGCGCGTGACGTGGGAGACCGGCTACGGCAACGTGCTCGAGATCGACCACGGCGACGGGATCATCACCAAGTACGCGCACTGTTCCAAGATCGTGGTGCGCCCTGGCCAGAAGGTGAAGCGCGGCCAGACGATCGCCAACGTGGGCAGCACCGGCTTGTCCACCGGTCCGCACGTGCACTACGAGATTCACGTGAATGGAAAGGTGGTGGATCCGCTCACGTTCGTGCTGCCCGATGGCGCCATTCCGGACTGACCCGGCAGACCTCCACGCACGAACGCAAACGCGCCCGATCGGAACTCCGATCGGGCGCGTTGTCCATCGTGGAGCGATTGCGTCGAGCGCTACGGTGCCGCCGTGACCGTAATCGGAATGTCCAGCGTGGTCGTGGCAAAGTTGTGATCCACGTCGACGTAGGTCACCGTCACGGTCGTGGTGCCAGCAGAGAAACCCTGCAGGTTGCCATCGTCGTTCAGACCCGCAACGTCCGGATTGGCAAACGTGAACGTCATGTTGTCCGAGCCGTTTGCGACGACGACTCCCTGCGGCTCGAGTGTCGCCACGGGCGCGAACGCGACCGCGTTATCGACGCCCGTGAGAATATGGTACGCGGTCGAGTCGTTCGAGAGCGCCACGGACGTGAAATCAGTGCTGCCCGTCACCGCATTGAAATCCTTCTTCGTGCATCCGGCGAAAGCCGCGCACGCTGCAATCGTAGCGAGCATCAACTTCGTCTTATTCATGAGTCCTGCTCCTGAAACTGGTAGGATCGATCGCTGATCGAAGGTTGATTTCCTGAGCCGCCTCGCGCCTGACCGGAGTCGATCAGGCGCTCGGCGTGAAGTTGATCAGGGACTGTTTCGATTGCGCTGTCCGAAGCACGGCGCACCGGACGGGCTGGTGAGATGCTTTGGCCAGTTCGCATTCGCGATCGGATCACTCGGAACATTCGGATTCGTGGTTTCTTCCGTGAAGCCGTAATTGAAGCGAGCCGGAACAGCCGTGAATGCGTTCGCGATGCCCGCGGGCAGCTGAATGTTCGGAACGCACGTACGGAGGTAATCGAAGTAGATCTCGGGATTCAGGAATCCACGAGCGAACTTCTCGTCGAGAATCGTAATGAGCAGTCCATTCGTGCCTCCGACGATCGGCACCGAGCCCGACTCGCCGTAGTTGGAATGCTCCGTCTGCAGCTCGGTGGCCGCCGTGGCCGTATTACCCAGGCGATAGTGCGCCTCGGCGCTGAGCAGCAGATTCTCGTAGTTGCCGACGATGATCATCGGCGTCGCCGGACCCACCTTGAACTGCGACACGTTGCTGCCGCCCGACAGTGCGGGTGAGGATCCGATGTACGGACTCGTGTACAGCGACGCGAGGAGCACCTGGTCGTTGAGCGCCTGGAGCAGATTCATATGGAGCTGCGAAGGCTCCACATCACCCTTCCGTGAGCCGATCAGGAACTGGTAGAAGAGGTTCTGCTCGAGGTTGTTCTCGGTGTGCTGCGTCTGGAAATCGTTGGCGGGATCGGAGATTCCCTGCGCCGTTTCCGTCAACACGCTATTCAGCTT
>DATGDQ010000499.1:0-8479 GCA_035310785.1 Gemmatimonadaceae bacterium
CACCCTCGCCCTCTTGCCCGTCGCTCCCTTTCGCCCGCGATGGTACATGGCGCGCAAGCATCTGGGTCCCAATGATGCGGTGCGCGCTGCGATCGAAACGAGGAGTGCAACGGTGATCCCGATTCACTGGGGGACGTTCGAGCTGGGCGACGATGGCGAGAGCGAGGCGGTGGATACGCTGCGCGCGGCGGTGTCGGCGCTACCGCCCCGGTGCCGTCCGCGACTCTTCGTGCTACGGAACGGCGAGCACGCGGAGTGGGCGGACGCAGGTCGCGATTCATTGACCTTGTCAACTATTTGCCTGCACGCCCGTTGAGCACCGGAGCGACGCCCCAGGCGCCACACCTCTCGCTGATCGTCCCCGTGTACAATGGTGCCGACCGGCTGCCGTCGAGCCTCGAGGAGCTGCGCCAGTTCCTGCGCGCACAGCCCTACTCGTGGGAGTTGATTCTCGTCGATGATTGCAGCAACCCCGAGACGCGCGCCATCCTGGAGCAGTTCGCTGCCTCGATGTCTGGGGTGCGGCTGATCAGAAACGAGGAGAATCGCGGCAAGGGGTACGCGGTGACGCGCGGAATGCGCGCCGCCGTCGGCGCTTTTCGGGTGTTCACGGACGCCGATCTCGCCTATCCGGCCACCGAGGTGGGAAAGATCCTCGCCGATCTCGAGGCCGGTGCGGACGTCGCGATCGCGTGCAGAGTACTGGCCGAGTCGCGCTACATGATGAGTCCGAGCTTCTTCTCGTATCTGTACACGAGGCACGTGATGAGTCGCGTGTTCAACGCCATGGTGCGATGGACGCTCATTCCACAGGTGCTCGACACGCAGGCGGGGCTCAAGGGCTTCACCGCTCATGCGGCGGAGATCGTCTTTCCTCGCATCACCATTCCGCGATTCGGCTTCGATGTGGAGGCACTCTTCATCGCCAGGAAACACTCGCTCTCCCTGTCGCAGACGGCCGTGTTCTTTCGCTACGACGAAGAGCCGACCACCGTACGATTCGTCGAGGACGCATTCCGGATGATGCGCGACCTGCTGCACATTCGCCGCAACGACTGGCGGGGCCGCTACGCCTGAACGTCCGCGCCTCATCATCAACGCCGATGACTTCGGGTTCTCCGAGGGCGTGACGCGAGGCATCATCGAGGCGCATGCCGCCGGCAGCGTCACCTCGACATCGATAATGGCCAACGGCATCGATTGGGAGAACGCCGTCCGCCTCGCGCGCGCGACGCCCACGCTGGATCTCGGCGTGCATCTCAATCTCGTGCAGGGGCGCCCGCTGCTGCGCGTTCCCTCACTCACCGCGGCGCGCACGGGCGAGCTCCTCCCGCTCGGCGCTCTCGCCCGCCGGGCCCTGGCGAGACGGATCGATGCGGACGAGCTGGCGGCCGAGCTTCGCGCCCAGATCGAGCGTGTGCGCGAGGCGGGGCTCACAGTGACGCATCTCGACAGCCATCGTCATGCGCACGTGCTCCCGGGAATCTTCCCGGTGGTGCGCCGCGTGGCAATCGAACAAGGGATGCGGATGCTGCGCGTTCCGCGCGAGCCGCTGCGCGTGAACGCATGGCACGCGGGCGCGACCGCCCGGAAGCTCGTGCTCGCCGCCGCCATGCGCTTCTCGGGCGCGAATGCGCGTGACTCGGCCCTCGTGACGACGGATCACTTTCGTGGTGTCTCGCTACAGGGGGGAGCGCACTTCGCGAGGCGGGTGCGCCGCACGCTCGACACGCTCGAGCCCGGGAGCACGGAGCTCATGGTGCACCCGGGACACGTCGACGCGACCCTCGCCGCGCAGGATCCCTACACGACCCCGCGAGCGATCGAGCTCGCGGAGCTCACCTCAGCCGGTACTCGCGAGCGGCTCGCGCGCGGCGACATCGAGCTCGTGAGCTTCGCCCGGCTCTGACGCGCGAAACGCGAAAAGCTCCCAGATCATCGTGATCCAGGCGAGCGTGCACGGAATCGTCTTGAGGCGGTAGTGCACGAAGAAATCCCGCTGCCAGTTCTTGGGCGTGATGTCGGTGGACGAGATGGAAACCACGAGAATCGTCAGGACCATCACCGTCGTGTGCCACCACGTGCGTGGCGTGGTGACGAACCAGATCGCGATGCCGGTCACCGCGATGACGAACGACGGCGACTCGGACTGATGATTGAAGATCACCATGTACACCAGCAGCGCGCAAAGAAAGCGGAGCCGGAAGTCCACATGGGCCCAGCTGCGCCAACGCACGAGTGGCAGCATGAGCAGCACCGTTCCGCCGAGCTGCACCGGCCAATTCGGCCAGCTCACACCGAAGATCAGGCGCAGCTGCTGCATCACGCCGCCATAGAGTCCTCCACCACCCCCACCGCCCACCGAGAGCGCATCCACGGACTCTACCGCTCGCCACGAGTGGTACTGCGCCGCGAGGCCCGCCGGCGAGATGACGAGCAGCGGCAGTGCGAGCACGACCGCCATCGCCACCACCATCAGCACCGCGAAGCGGATTCGGCGAGGATAGAAGATCGCCAGCGCGAGCGCCGCCAGCGGAAAGATCTTCACCGCCGCGCCGATCGCGATCGAGAATGCCGCACCGAGCTGTTTGCGTCGCTCGAATGAAAGGAAAGCGAGGATCACGAGCGCGGTGACCAGCGAGTTGCTCTGCGAGCGCTGAATCGATCGCAGCACCTCGAGATAGATCAGGGCGAGCGTCATCGCCGCCTGGCGACTCGGCAGCAGGCGCTCGACTGCGAAGAACAACAGCAGCGCGTTGAGCGCATCCCAGAGCGCGAGCGAGATGGAGAACGGGATGAGCGCGAACGGCGCGAACAGCACGGCGAAGCTCGGGCTGTACTTGTAGAGATCGGCGTGATGCTGCGGCTGCGACGCGTACATGTCGTGGCCGCTCGCGAGATTCAGGAACGACCAGCGAAAGATCAGGAAGTTGTTGTCGGGGCCGCGATGTCCGTACGCCTTTCCGATCGCGACGACGATGATCGTCACGATGTAGAGCGCCAGCAGCCAGTTGCGCACGGAGATGCGGTTCGATCGCATGCGGAATTCTCGCCATCGAGCCCTCGCGCGGGAAGTCCACCGGTTGACGCGCACTCCCGGAACGGACACTCTTCCCCATGCGACGCGAGCACCATCTCCCGGTTTCACGCACGGCCCGCTATTTCACGACGGGAGATCCGCATGCGGGAGTGCGCGAGCTCTGGTTCGTCTGCCACGGCTATGGGCAGCTCGCCGGCCGCTTCATCCGCCACTTCGAATCGATCGCGACGGCCGAGCGTCTGATCGTCGCACCGGAGGCGCTCTCGCGCTTCTACGTCGAGGTGAGTGGAAAGACCCACGCCGATACACACGTGGGTGCCAGCTGGATGACGCGCGAGGACAGGCTCAGCGACATCGAGGACAACGTCGAGTATCTCGATGCGCTCCACGCCCACGTTTTGGCCTCACTGGGTGGCGCGTCGCCTACCTTCACGGCGCTCGGCTTCTCCCAGGGCGTCGCCACGGTTGCGCGCTGGCTCGAGCGCACGAGGGTGCACGTCGATCGCGCGCTGCTGTGGGGAAGCACCATCCCGGCGGACGTCGATCTTGCCGCATCCCCGGCACTTCGCGCCGCACGCCTCACGTCCATCGCCGGCTCGGCCGATGAGCACGCGACGCCGGACATGCTCGCCTCTCAGGACATGCGATTGACGACGAACGGGATCGCGTACGAGCGCGTGAGCTTCGACGGAAGCCACCGGATCGATCGCGAGGTGCTCGAGCGCCTCGCCGCGGACGGCGTCCCGGCTCGCTGAGCCGAAGTCAGTGCTCCAGGATCACGTACTTCGCGTCATCCGCCGACATCTTCTTCATCCAGTCCAGCAGCTCGGCGTACCTGGACGCGGGATATACTCCGTCAGTTCCCGTCAGCCTGCGCGCGATGCGCAATTGCTGCCCGCTCTGCGAGTACTCGGCCACGTACGTGCCGAACGCACTCGTGGCACTGTCGTTCGGTGGTAGCTTCGCCTTCCAGCCAGCCGGCAAGGTGAGCCTGAGCTCCTGGATCTCCGTGCGCGGTCCCCACACCTTCTCGGCCGAGATCGGATACTTACGCGGGCCCCGCGCTTCCAGAGCCGCGATCACGTTCGTCACGGCGAAATTGGTCAGCGGAATCGTGAGAATCTCCGTGCCCCCGGCATCGGACGCCGCCTTCCCGTGTCTGATCAGCACCGAGATCCTGGGCTCCGCGCTCAGATCGCGACCGTCGAATAGCTGAAGGCTGTCACCGGCGGAGCCATCGAAGATTGCATTCGCGATCGCGAGCGTCGTGCGCGCCCGTTCCGCGGAATCCGGCTTGGTCGACTTCGACATCGAGGCACGCATGCCGTATTGCTGCGCACCCGAGGCCATTCGCGTCCACTTTCCGGCGAATAGTCCATCCGGTGTCAGCGAGCCGACGAGGTGAATCTCGGCCCTGTTCGCGACCGACGGCTCGGAGGGGAACGTGATCTCCTCGCTCCGCCCGTCAGGATGCACCACGAGTCCGAACTCGCCCTGCTCCTGCGGGGGCAGTGAGCCGTACGGCACGATGTCCGCCGTCAGGTCGACGTACGTTCGCTTGCCGTCCCGATCCACCGCGGCGATCATGTGATCGAACTGATATCCGCTCGGCAGCGTCCGGTTCACGCCGCCTCCGCTGTTGAGCAGAACGGGATAGGCGGTGACTCCCATCCGCTTCATCATGGCGACGAAAAACGTCGCCTTGTCCTTGCAGTCTCCGTAATTGTTCGCGAACACCTCGGACGGAGGATGCGGCTGAAAGCCAGCGAGGCCGAGCGAGAGTGAGACGTAGCGGAAGTCCTGCGCGACCCAGCGATGCACGGCGCGGATGGAATCCTCGAGCGTCTTCGATCCGGCAACGGTTCTGGCCAGCGCCTGCTCGATCTGCGGAGTCAGCAGGTAACGACCCTTGGCCAGCCCCGCGTACCACTGCGCGATCTCGTTCCAGTTGATCGCCGACGCGACCACCACCGACTCGCCGAAGCTCGAGTCGGGCGCGAGCGGCTCGACCTCGGGCTTCGGGATATCGGAGCGCGCCCATGTGTAGACGCGACGCCCGCCGACGGTCACCTCCTTTCGCGCGAAGCTCAGATGCCGCTCCTCGATGCGCGGCTTCAACGATTCCGGCACGTCCACGATCAGGCGCGACCGGCGCGTGAGTCGTCCGGTGGACACGCTCCACGACGTGAGAAAGTCCCTCGGGATGATCGGCTTGAGCGTCTGAACGGTATAGCTGTAGTCGACGATCGTTCCTGGCGCGACACCACCCAGCGAGATTCGATGCAGCTTCTCGTCGGAATAGACCGGAGCCTCCATCGCCACCGGTGCGAGCGATTCCTGTTCGTGTACGGGCTTCTCCGAGATCACGGTACCATCCGACTTGATCACGCGCGCCCAGTTGAGCGTGAGCTTCTCGCGGTCCGTCGAGTAGCCGAACGACTGCTCGCCCCAGCGCTCGGCCGCCTCTGGCGTGAGAATCTGCACGATCTGGCGATAGGTGCGTGTTCCAGTGCCATCCGCCTCGAGCCTCACGATTCCATCGTCCAGCAGATAGACGTACGGCTGGTCCGCGTAATCCGACGCCTTCACTGCGAGCGCGTAGATCGAATCGCTCTTGACCGACGGATCACCGGCCGGTGTCACGCGCGGAGCCTGCGCACCGGCCTCGAGCGCACCGAGCGCGATCGCGAGGGAGAGCATTGTGCGCTGCATGCGAGACCTCGGTGAGCGGAATGCCGGCCGTTCGGTGTGCCGCGTCAGGATGAACGAGCCGGCAGGAGCTGGACGACGACGTACCGTGAGCTGTCGAAATACTTCTTCGCCGCCGCCTGCAATGCGGCGGAGTTGAGAGCGCGAACGGACTGCTCGTACTTGAGAATCAGCGCCGGATCCCAGCCGTTGATATCATAGCTGGCGAGAAGGCTCAACCAGTAACGATTCTGACGCAGACTCGTTTCACGCTCGCGCAGATCGGTCTCGCGGATCTTCTGCAGGTCCTTGTCCGACACGCCGTTTGCCTTCACGCTGTCGATTTCGGCGAACACGGCCTTCTGCAGCTCGGCCGCACGCTCCGGCGCCGAGCCGAAATCGATGCGCAGGGCGTAGCTCTCTCGCGGGAAGTGCGTCGGGTTCGCGCTCACCCCCACACCGTACGTGCCGCCGAGGTCCTGTCGCAGGCGTTCCCGGAGCTTGATCTCGAGCAGGTCGGAGAGTGCGCTGATCTGCTGGACGTTCTCCCAGGTGAAGTCGAACGGGCCAGTGAACACGATCGCGGTCTGCGCCTTCGGCTCGATGCCCTTCTTCACCTCGCGGGTGATCACTCCCGTTGGATACGTGATGCCGACGTCCTTCCATTTCTCGCCCGCATGGGTTGCCGGCAGGCTGGCGATGTACTGCTCGACGAGTGGTTTGAGCTTCGTCGTGTCCACGGTGCCGACGAAGAGGAACGTGAAGTTGCTCGCATCCGCGAATCGCTGCTTGTAGAGCGAGATCGCGTGCTCGAGCCGAACGTATTCCATGTCCTGCGCCGTGGGCGGCTTCGCCCGGAAGTGGTGCTGCGCGAGCGTGAGGTCGAGCGTGTCCGCGAACGCCGCGTTCGGGCTCGCGGCTCGGTTGGCGAGCAGCACCTCGATCTTGTTGCGGTACGCCTCGAACGCGGCGCTGTCCACGCGGGGAGCGGTGAACGACAGATAGACGAGCTGCATGAGCGTCTCGAGATCCTTGGGCGAGCCGCCTCCCGAAAGTCCCTGCTGGATCGCCCCTATGAACTCGCTGAGCGAGACCTGCTTCCCGGCGAGCGCCTTCTGCAGCCCGGTCGCGCTGAACGTTCCCACGCCGCCTGCATCTACCGCCGCCGTCGCCACGCTCGCGTCGAGATAATCCGAGTCGCTCACGACCGAAGTGCCGCCCGGACCGTAGGCGCGGAACAGGAGCTCATCGTTCTTGAAGTCCGTCGGCTTGACGAGCACGCGAGCGCCATTCGAAAGCTTCCATTCCGTGACGCCCACCGAAGGGATCTGCGTGGACGAGACGATCGTGCCTGGCGCAGGCGGCGAAGGGACGAGAGGTGCGTTGGAGACCGAGTCCGTGTACGCGGCCACGTCGATGTGCGCCGCGCTGTCCAGCACGGCGCGCAGTGTCTGCTCGCTCGGCAGCGATGCCGCCGCCTTCTGCGGCGCATTCACGACGATGACACGGCTGCGGTTGTTGAGCCACTTGTTGGCGAGCGCGTTCACCTCGGTCAGCTGAATGCCGGGCATGAGCTGCTGGTACAACGCGTACTGCTGCGCGATGCTGGGGATGGCGGTGTGCTCGAGGAAGGCACCCTCGTATTCGGACACGAACGCCGAGGACGCGGTCTTCTCTCGTTCCGCATACGCACTCTCCATCGCGCGCAGCATCTCCGCCTTTGCGCGGTCGAGCTCCGTGCTCGTGAAGCCATGCTGCGCGACTCTCTCGCCCTCCGTGACCGCCGCACGCAGACCCGCAGCGACACCGGTATCGGGAACGAGCGCGGTGAGCACGTACACGTCCTTGGTGCGAATCAGGCGCCCCTGATTGGAGAACGCACCGAGAAAGGGCGCGCCGGGACGCTGAGCGATCTCCTGCAGCCGCGCATTGAGCATCTGATTGTAGAGCGATCCGATGAGCTCATTGCGGAAATCGCCAACCGTCTTCTGGGTCTCGAGCGGCTGCAGGTAGTACACGGCTACGGTGGAGCGCGTCGCTTCACTGTCCGTCGCAATGGTGACGAGCGTCGAATCGTGATCGGGAACGGGGAAGGTCTGGCGCGCGCGCTCGCCCTTTCTCGCGGGCCAGCTGGCGAATTGCGCCCTGATCAACCGCTCGACCTTCGCCTTGTCGAAGTCGCCCACTGCCACGACGGCCATCAGGTCGGGGCGATACCATTCATCGTAGAATCGCTTCACCTGCGCGCGCGGTGCGGTCTCGAGCGTGTTCTTGTCGCCGATGGGAATGCGTCTCGCGTAGCGCGAGCCACTGAAGATCACCGGGAACTGCTTGTCCCGCATGCGCGCCGCGGCACCGCGGCCCAGCCGCCACTCCTCGATGACGACTCTCCGCTCGCGCGCCAGCTCCGTTGAGTCGAAGGTGAGCCCGCGCGACCAGTCCGCGAGAATCTCGAATCCCTTGTTGAACAACGCGACGCTGTCCGTGGGAACGGTCAGCTCGTAGATCGTCTCGTCGAACGATGTCGAGGCGTTCAGGTCGGCGCCGAACCGGACGCCGGTCGACTCGAGATAGTCGACGAGCTGCTGCCGCTTGAAGTGCGTGGTGCCACTGAACGCCATGTGCTCGACCACGTGCGCCAGGCCACGCTGCGAGCTGTCCTCGAGCACCGAGCCGGCGTTGACGACCAGGCGCAGCTCCGCGCGCTTCTCGGGCTTGTGATTCACGCGGATGTAGTAACGAAGCCCGTTC
>DATGDQ010000500.1:0-3064 GCA_035310785.1 Gemmatimonadaceae bacterium
GTTTCAGCGGCCTCGCGCAGATCACGCCGGCTACCGTGAAGCGCCTGCACCCGGTGTGGACCTTCTCCACCGGAACGCTCGGCGGACACGAGGGTCAGCCGCTCGTCGTGAACAACACGATGTACGTGGTGACTCCGTACCCCAACGTGCTCTACGCCTTCGATCTCACGAAGGATGGCTATCCGCTCAAGTGGAAGTACCGTCCCGCCGTGGACCAGAACTCGCTCGGGATCGCGTGCTGCGACGCGGTGAATCGCGGTGCCGCGTACGCCAGCGGCAAGATCGTCTACAATCTGCTCGACGGGCATACGGTCGCGATCGATGCCGCGACCGGCAAGGAGCTCTGGAAGACGAAGATCGCGGATCTTGCGCAGGGGGAGACGACGCCGATGGCGCCGCTCATCGTGAAGGATCGCGTGCTCGTCGGCGCATCCGGCGGTGAGTTTGGAATACTCGGCTGGGTGAAAGGGCTCGATCTCTCGACTGGCAAGATCGTGTGGACGGCGACGAACATCGGTCCCGACAGTCTGGTGCTCGCGAGGCCGGGCACCTTCAAGGCATTCTACGACAAGGGCGCGCAGCTCGGGCAGACGACGTGGCCGGCCGACACGTGGAAGCACGGCGGCGCGCCCGTGTGGGGGTGGATGTCGTACGATCCCGAGCTCGATCTCGTGTATTACGGCGTCGGCAATCCCGGGCCGTACAATGCGGATCAGCGCATAGGGGACAACAAGTGGACCGCGAGCGTGCTGGCGCGGCACCCCGAAGATGGCGCGCTCGTCTGGGCCTATCAGTTCACGCCGCACGACAGCTGGGACTTCGATGCCGCGGCCGAAATGGTGCTCGTCGATCTCACCGTGAAGGGGAAAGCGCGCAAGGCGCTCGTGCATTTCGACAAGAACGGGTTCGCATACACGATGGATCGCGCGACCGGCGAGGTGCTTCTCGCCGAGCCGTACGTGCACGTGAACTGGGCGTCGAAGGTCGACCTCACTACGGGGCGTCCCGTGCTCAATGACGCGAAGGCTACCGGCGCGTCGAAGGGGAACGTGAAGGACATCTGTCCGACGCTCGAGGGTGGGAAGAGCCCCGCGTCCCCGGTCGCGTACTCGCCGGTGACGAAGCTGTTCTATGCCTCCACGAACAGCATGTGCATGGACTACGCGGCCGTGCAGACCGCGCATCTCGCGGGCACGCCGTTCATGGGAATCAACAGCCCGTACCATCCCGGCAGCGATCCGAATATGGGTGCGTTCATCGCATGGGACGCGACGACGGGAAAGCGCGCATGGGAGATCAAGGAGAAGTTTCCGGTATGGAGCGGCAGTCTCGCGACGCGCGGCAACGTCGTGTTCTACGGCACGCTCGACGGGTGGTTCAAGGCGGCGAATGCAACCACCGGCGCCGTGCTCTGGCGCTTCAAGGTGGGCTCGGGCGTCGTCGGCGATCCGATCACCTTCACGGGCGCCGATGGCAAACAGTACGTCGCGATCTACGCCGGCATCGGGGGCGATTGGCTGCTTCTGTCGGGTGACTACAAGTCCGATGATCCCGCGGATGTTCGCGAGCCCGCGGATTTCGCGCGCGATCTCGCGAGGCACACGAGCCAGGGTGGCATCGTGTGGATCTTCGCGCTCTAACGGGAGAATCCTCGTGAGACCTCTGTGTTCGCTCTCGCGCGCCGCACTCGCGGCCATCGTGCTCGCGGCAGGCGCGTGCAAGAAGGAGAGCGCCGTTCCGCCCGCGTCCACGACCGCGAAGAGTGCGGAGAATGCGCTCGTGATCTCGCGCCACGAGGATCGAGTGTTCGCGGGCGGGCTGACGCCGCCCGCGGAGCGCGTCTCGAACACCGAGGCGCACGACGCGAAGGCTGCGGAGGAGGGTGCGACACTTTTCACGAGCATGAATTGCGACGGTTGTCACGGAGGCGGCGCGGTGGGAGCGGTGGGGCCGAGTCTCACGGATGGACGATGGAGATACGGAGGCGCCGACGCGGACATCTACCGATCGATCGCGGAGGGCCGGCCGAAGGGAATGCCATCGTTCGGCGGAGCCTTGCAGCCCGCGATGATCTGGCGACTGGTGGCGTACATCAAGTCGCTTCCGCCGCCAAAGGATCTGCCCACGGAATCGTGGTGAAGCGCCCACGCGATGAACGCGTGCGGGCCGGCGTTCTTCGTCAGCAGCCTCCTGCGCGCGTGCTCGTACTGAGAGTCGCATCGGTGCTCGCGTTCGCCCTCAGCGGCGCGCGTGCTCATCTGCCTGCACAGGCGCCCGGCACGACCATCGTCTACACCGGAACCTTCATCGCGCTCGACTCGAGCTCCACTCGCGTGCACGCGATCGCAGTGCGCGATGGCGTCATCGTGGCGATCGGATCGCTCGCGCACGTCGACTCCGTGGCGGGTGCGCGCGCCGCGCACGTCGCGCTCCCCGGATTCGTGCTCCCGGGCTTCGCAGATGCGCATGCGCATCCACTGGATCTCGGGCAGCAACTCGAGTCGATGGACCTGCACGCGCTCTCGAAGGCGGAGGTGTTGCGACGCGTCGCGCGCGCAGCACAGAAGGCACCCGCGGGCGCCTGGATTCGCGGCACCGGATGGGATCAGGCCTTCTGGTCGCCGCCCATCTTTCCGACCGCGGCGGAGCTCGAGCGCGTGTCCGCGGGCCACCCCGTGCTGCTCGATCGCATCGACGGACACGCGATCTGGGTGAACGAGCGGGCGCTCGCGCTCGCACACATCGAGCGGGGGCGCGCCGATCCGTCGGGCGGACGAATCATGCGCGATACGAGCGGAGCGCCGACCGGCATTTTCCTCGACTCCGCGATGTCGCTCGTCACTCGCGCGATTCCGGCGGCGAGCGACGCGACCATCGAGCGTCAGCTCCGCCGTGCCCTCGCGCAGTACGCCGAGTGGGGACTCACGAGCGTTCACGACGCGTGGGCCGAGCTTCAGGTGATCCGCGCATGGAAGTCCCTCGCGCGACGCGGTGCCCTCACCGCTCGCCTGTACGTGATGGCCGGTGCGCAGGACTCCACGCTCACGCAAACGCTCGCGGACGG
>DATGDQ010000501.1:0-10620 GCA_035310785.1 Gemmatimonadaceae bacterium
GTCAAGTGCTCTCCTCGGGTGCATGGCTGCTCGCGCGCGCGATGGCGCGCATGACCTCGATCGCGATGGAGCGCATCAGGTCGATCTCACGCGCGTCGGGGGCGGCGCGATAGGTGAGCGAGCGGAGCGACCGGAGCACGAGCTCCTCATTGCGCGTGCGAAAGAAATCGATCGTCTCCAGCGCCCGGTCCGCGTCCGTGAAGAAGCGCTCGAGCTGCTCGGCGCTCGCGGGCGGGGCATCCTTGCGCGGCGGCGCGATGGTGCGCGACGAGTCGGCCGCGAGGTGGAGCTCGTAGAGCGCGATCAGGACCGCCTGGGCGAGATTGAGCGAGGGATGCTCACTCGTCGGAATCGTGACAACGGCGTGCGCGCGATCCAGTGATTCGTTCGACAGTCCATGATCCTCGCGTCCGAAGAAGACCGCGACCGTACCATCGACGGCAGCGCGCAACATGGGGATGGCGACATCACGAGGTGCGACGAGCTTCCACTTCGCCTTGCGCCGGCGCGCCGTGAATCCCGCGGTGAAGACGCAGTCCGCGATCGCGTCGTCGAGCGATGTGAAGTGCCGCACCCCGGAGACGATGTCTCGTGTGTCGTGCGCGACTCGCTCCACGCGCGACGGATCGTACTCGACCGGATTCACCAGCCGGAGCTGCCGCACGCCCATGTTCTTCATCGCGCGCACGACCGCGGCAATGTTCACCGGATCCTGCGGCTCGACCAGCACGACGCAGACGTTGTCGAGCGCGCTCATTCCGGCAACTGCAGGCGAATGAAGTGCTCGAGGGGTTGGCGATCGCCGCGAAGGTAGACGCGGTCGCCATGCGCGCCGCTCAACACGAGCTGGCCGCGACGGCGCTCGCGCTCCGCCGTCATGTCGTTCACCAGCACGTCGAGGGAGATGATCGGTGACAGTGCGGAACGGGGCACGGTGAAGCGGATTTCGTATCCGCCAGAGATCTCGCGCGAGCGGGCCTGGATCGCGGGAGCGGCAGCGCCTCCCGATGTCTGACGGACGCGCGTGTGTCGAAAGTCGCGCTCCGGTATCGCGAGCCACGCCGCCGGCTCACGCCACTCCGCGCACGAGAGATGCAGCTGCACACCGTCGCTGTTGATGTCCGGGTGCTCGTTGTCGAGTCCCGGATCCGGGGCATCCGCCGCGCGGAAATGGAGCGGGAGCTTGAGCACGCGCACGAGAATCTCGAGCTCCGTGGCGGTTGCGGAGATGACGACCTCCGCGCGCGGCTTGCCGGCATCCTCCCAACTGCGCTCCGACATTCGGTAGTCGAGCTCGGCGAGCTCGCGGGAGAACGGGAGCGGGTGCGGAGATGACGTTGCCGCATGCGAGAGAGAAGGCTCGAGTAGTGATAGCGATTCAGCCGCGCGAAATCCGGAGAGCAGGATGCGATCGTGCGCGTCAGCACCGTCGCGCTGGTCGACGTGTACCCCGTCGTCCTTCCATTCGTACAGGACCGCAGAGCCATCGACGCGAGTAAGTGCGAGCGCCGAAGCGCTCCGTGCCACATCCTTCAGCGTGAACGAAGGATCCCACACGCTTCGAATAGCACCCGTCCTCGCACGCACGCGCACGAGAAGAAACCACCACTCGCCCTCACCCGGCGCTCCCGGCGCCAGGGCCGTGAACCAGTCCGCGGCTTCGGAGCTCGTCACCCACGCGATCGTCGCGTCCGATCGTTCGTCGACGACGCGAACCATGTCGCCAGCGTCGACGCGCGCGCGGCGAGCATCATGGACGAACGAATATCCATCCTCGAGTCCGTCGCCTCCATCGAGCGTCGCGCGCGCCCACGCTGCGGAGCCGTCCACGCGCACATGCGCGTGGATCGGCAGCTCCATGCGAATGAGTGTGTCGCCGCTCCACCGAAGCTCGTCGATCACGACGCTCGACATCGCCGTGAGCGCGCGCCACGCGATTACCGGCGGGTGCTCCGACACTCGAGCACTCGCGCACACCCAGCCGAGGTCTGCACGCTCGTCATACGCGAGCAAGCTGCCGGATGCGCGCGGCTGCGAGTGACCGTTCACCAGCGGTGCGTTGTGTGCGAGCGTGCTGCGATACCAGTGCAGCGAGGGATCGACGTACGACCCCGTGCCCATGTCGTCCAGCAGATGTCGCGAACCGCGCGCGAGCAGCACGTTGAGCCGGTCCGGATGTCCATGCCCGCCGCCGTGGTGCCCATAGTCGAGCGCAGCGTACCCTGCGCCGCGCTCGCGACGAAAGACAGCGATTCCCTGCCCTTCGAGAAGCGCTGAGGGCATGCTCTCCCGATTCAGCTCCGGGAGCGACGCTCGCGCGAAGAGGAGTGAGCGCCAGCCGAGGTCCGCGCGGGTCAACGCGGTCGCAGGCTCGTTCCGCTCGGCCTCGGCTGCGGAGCGCCAACGTCCGGCGTCGCGACGCGGAATGTCCTGGGCATAGAGCGCTCCGAGCGCGCTCGTGAGGCGTGCATCGTCGCCTCGCGCAAGTCCGAGCTCGCACGATTCGGCGGTGCGCCACTGACGCAGCGACGCACCGAACTGCGAGTCGCGGCGCGCGGGGAAGACAAGGTCCGGGTACGCCGTGAGAAAAGGTGTGGAGAAGCCAGCCTGGAAGCGGGCGAGCAGGTCCGAAGGGATCGCCACGCCCGCGGCCTCGGCCATCGTGATGCCGTACCACAACGCCCGATGCGAGAAGAGGTGATAGTTCTCGCCCTCGTACCAGCTTCCATCGGACAGCAGTCCTGCGCGGAGCTGGGCGATGATCCCCGCGTTCCCGTGAATCGCATGTTCGACGAGTGCCTCATCGCCGAGCAACCGGCCGGCGGCGAGCATCGCGGCGTTGTTCCAGAGCTGGCGATTCGACTCGCCCTCATCGTAGGACCGAATGAGCGCGATGCTCGGCTCCGCCACGCGCTCGCGAAAGCTCACCGTCGCAGCGCCGCCCGCTTCTGCGACGTCGAGGAGATCGGCGGCAATACAGAGCTGAAGCAGCCAGATCGATTCGAGGTACGTGCTGAAGAAGGGTCGCGAGGGGCCGAGCACGTTGTCGTCGAGCGGATAACGCTCGTAGCGGTCTGCGTACTCGTCGAGCGTCGCGCGCGCGAACGCCGCGAGATGCGCATCGTAGTGGAGCGCATTGAGCGCCGCCCCGTGTACGGCACGCTCGGCGCGCCATAATTGCGCGAACATCAGCCACCAGCGATGATGTCGCTCGCCGGTGTGCACGGTGTTGCACACCGGACACCGATGCGCATGCGGGGAATACGGGTCGAACTCGAGCGTCGCACCATCCTCGGGGCACCGGCCGCCGTCGCGGCTCAGCATTGCCTTCTGTCCGGAGATCGCCGGCGCCTCGCGCAGCACGCGCGACATCTCGTCGCGCAGCGAGTCGGCCAGCGGAGCCAGCGCGCCGCTTGCGATTCGCTGGCGCGCCGGAAAGTCGCTCGAGTGCAGAAGAATCGTCACGGCGTTCGCGCGTTTTCGACGGCCTGCCCGGCACGCCACGACGAGATCGTCGTGAGCTCGCCTCGGAGATCCATCTTCACTCCGTGCAGCCGGCGCGATGCACCCTGTACGCCGCGGGCGTGATAGATCCATGCGACGGGCACGGATGCATCGAGCTCCTGCTGCACGTCGCTCCATCGCGCGCGCGCCAATGAATCCGGCGCCTCCCGAGCCTTCACGAGCAGGGAGTCGAGCCGGGGCTCGTGGAATCCGGAGTAGTCAAGAGCACCCCCGGCAAAGTGTGAGTCGAACATGGCCGAGAGATACGACAGCGAAAGATCTCCGGGAATACCTGTATAGAGGGCGTCGAAGCGCCGGGGTTTGCCGCGCGCCTCCGCGAGAAAGGAGGCCAGCTCACGCTGACGAATCTCCACGTGCACGCCTACTCGCGCGAGATCCGACTGGATGAGCTGCTCGGCGGCGTTGTCCGAGCTGCCCACCGTGAGGAGCTCGAAGCCGAGCGACTGTGAGCCGCGACGGCGGAGTCCGTCCGAGCCGAGCCGCCAACCAGCGGCGTCGAGCAGCGAGTCGGCGCGCGCAGTATCGCGTACCGCATCAGGTTGTGGGGCGTAGGGGTGAGTCGAGGGAATGGCTACGCTTGACGGCTCGCCATAGCCATGCACGGCGACCGCTACGATTCGACGGCGATCGATCGCGAGCGAGAGTGCACGTCTCACGCGAACGTCGTCGAAGGGCGGCCGTGCGACGTTGAAGACGACCCCGTACGACTGCAGCACGGGATACTCGATCACCCGGAGCAGCGGATCGCGAGCGACCAGGGGGGCCATCGCGGGCGAGATTCCGGCGAGATCGAGCTCGCCACTCGTGAGCCCCGCGAATTTCGTGGCGGCCTCGTCGATGACGGCAATGATGAGTCGACGGAGAGCGGGCGGACCGCCCATCACCGCGGGAAACGCATCGTTTCGCGCGAGCTCCCATCGCTGCCCGGCGATCCGCCGCACGAATCTGAACGGGCCGTTCCCAACGGGGTGCAGGGCGAACGTGTCGGCGCGCATCGCGCTCGCCGGCGTTTGCGAAAGTCGATGCGCGGGAACGATCGGAAGCTCGCAGAGAATCGACGGGAAGCGCGGCTGGGGCGAGGCGAAATGCAGCGTGACGATGGAGTCGTTGTCGGCGGACACGCTCGAGATCTGGGCGAGGTCGGATGCGCGCGGGAATCCCGTGGCCGGATCGCGCGCGGCATCGAGCGTGAATGCGACATCGTGCGCAGTGGTGGGCGCTCCGTCGTCCCATCGAAGCGAAGTGACGAGCGAGAGCGTCAGCGTGCGACGGTCCGGTGAGAAGCGCCACGCGCGCGCGAAGTACGGTTGCGGCACGAGAGCGGAATCGTAGCGGGCGAGCGTGACGAACAGCGCGAACCGCTGCACCTGCCGCGCGAGGGGATGTATGGTGACGAGCGGGTTGGCGCTTTCCAGGTCGGCACCCGAGGCGATCACCACGGTGTCGTCCGCGCGGGGTGCGGCGGTGCACGACGCAGCGAACGCGATCGGCGACGCGAGCGCGAGGCACGCGGTGGCGTACGCGCGCGCGGCGGGCGCGATGGCGCGGGTTGACGCGGGCTGGCGGCGAGTCATCATCCTCGAATGCGGTCCATCTTCCGGCAGCTCGCCGTGGCCCTCGTGCTCTTCTGGGTCGTGCTCACACTCACCTTTGTGATGATCCGAGCCGCACCGGGCGATCCGGTGTCGTTTCTCGCGCCACCGACCGCCACCGCGTCAGAGCTCGCGCGTCTGCGTGTCGCTCTCGATCTGGACGCTCCGGTCGCAGTCCAATATGGGCGGTGGGCGCGCCACATCATAAAGGGGGATCTGGGCACGAGCTTCGTCGCGCGGCGCCCCGTCACTAGCGTGCTCGGCGATGCCATTCCGATCTCCGCGGGTCTGGGCGGCATCTCGCTGCTCCTCACGTTCGTCATCGGAGTGGCGCTCGGTGGGCTGCAGGCTGCGCGTCGCGGCACGCACCTGGACAACGCGCTCACGGTCGTCACGACCACGGTGTACGCGGCGCCGAGCTTCTGGCTTGCCCTGTCTCTGATCGCGCTGTTCACGTACGGGGCCGCGCGGCTGGGGCTTCCCGTGTGGCTCCGACTCCCTGCGTTCGGCGTGCGCGATCCGGCGGGTGCAACGGGAGCCACGGATGTCGTACGCCACGCGATTCTTCCGGTGCTCACGCTCACCCTCATCGGCGCAGCGGGAATCGCGCGATATGCGCGGACATCGGCGATCGAGCTGCTGCAGCTCCAATGGGTGCGCACCGCGGTCGCCAAAGGCGCGCCGAATCGCGCTGTACACATGAAGCACGTGCTCGCCAACGCGCTGCCGACGCTGCTGATTCTTTTCGCGCTCGCACTTCCCGGCGTGCTCGCGGGATCGGTGTTCGTGGAGACGGTGTTCGGCTGGCCCGGCGTCGGACGACTCATGGTGAGCTCGATCTTCGCGCGGGACTATCCGGTGGTGGTGGGTGCGACTGTCGTGTACGCAGCGACCGTGATCCTCGCCAATCTGGCGGCGGATCTGGCGCTTCCGCTGGTCGATCCAAGGCGCCGAACGTGAGCGCATTCTGGCGCAATGTCGCGTGGCAGACGCGGGCGGCGCTGCTGGTGCTGCTTACGCTCGCGTTGGGCGCCGTGCTCGTGCCAACGATCGCGAGTGCATCGCCCACCGCGATCGGCGATGCGCTGGCGCTGCGGCTTCTCCCGCCGCTGTCCGTCGACGCAGCGCACCACTTCCATCTGCTCGGTACCGACGCGTTCGGACGCGACCTCTTCGTTCGGGCGATGCTTGCTGGGCGGTTGTCACTCGCCGTGGGGATCGCCGGCTCCGTGCTCTCGTGTGCGGTGGGCATCGCGATCGGCGCCGTGGGCGGATGGGAGGGCGGCGCATTCGATCGCATCACGATGGGAGCAGGCGACGTGCTGCTCGCGATTCCGCGGCTCGTCATACTGCTCGTGTGCGCGGCGCTCTGGCCGCCTGGCGCGACGATGGTCATCGTCATTCTCGTCTTCACCGGGTGGATGGGCGTGGCGCGCCTGGTGCGTGGCGAAGTGCGCGGCTTGCGCGCGAGGCCCTTCGTCGAGAGCGCACAGGCCATGGGCGCATCGCCGTCCCGTGTGCTCTGGAAGCACGTGCTTCCGAATGCGCTGGCACCGGCGATCGTCGCGATCGCGCTCGGCGTGGGCAGCGCAGTGCTTCTCGAGAGCGGGCTGTCATTTCTGGGGCTCGGCATTCAGCCACCCTCACCGAGCTGGGGAAACATGATCGCGGATGGTCGCGAGCTCATCGTGCTCGCGCCGTGGATTGCGCTGGCACCCGGGCTCGCGCTCATCCTGACGGTGCTCTCGTGCACGCTTCTGGGTGATGCCCTGCGCGACCGGCTCGCCGGCGACGAGTTGGAGACGATGCGCGCGCGCTCCTAGCGCACGAGGAGCGTGACGATCGCGCGCGGCGCTGCGACGAACGACACGCGGCTGTCTCGCACCTCGAGTGCATCGCTCGGCGTCTCATCGAGGCGGGATGCTCGTGCCTCGCTCGCCGGAATGCCGAGCGTCCACGTTCCCGTGAGAGTGCGTTCCGTGAGATTCACGCAACGAAGCACGAGCCAGGCCCCATCCTCGCTCGTCTTGATCGCCGAGAGCGCGAGCCCGTTGCCCTCGAGCGATACACCGTGCGTGACGAGGGAGAGCTCGGTGGCAGAGCGCACCGTTCGCCCTGCCAGCGGATGCAGCACGTCATCCGCCGTTCGCTCGATCTCGGCGACGGCGTCTTCGTTCCGCGGGCCGTGCAGAAGGAGCGCGAAGCGCCCGGTGAACTCGCCTTGCTCCTGTGCCTCCGGCGTGGAAGCCGGCCAGCCCGCGTGTCCCGGACGCTCCGGAAGGTCGTTGCGCGAGAGCTCGCCGACCGCGCGAAAGAGCGTGAGCGCAATCGTGCCGCCGTCCAGTGCCTCGTATTCACCGAGTCCATCGGAATAGATCGTCGCCCCGCGGTCGCTGGATGCCAGCGTCACGTATCGCGCGAGCGGAGCGGTCAGTGGAGGCATTTCCTCGCTCTGACGCGGCGGCACGATCGGCTCCCGGCGTACCGGGCCGAAGGCGGCATCGGCGAATATCTGACTGTCGCGCACGTGCGTGGCGATTCGAAGGCGCACGCGATGATTACGGAGTGCGTTGACGCCACTCACGTCGATGCCCAGGTGGCGAGTGCCTGCGTCGAGCGTCAGCGTGATCGAGCCACCCGCGCTCTCGGCATGCTGAAGGCGGACATCGGCGTGTGACTCGACACGCCACGGGATGCTCAGCGTCGCCCGAAGCGGGCCGCGCATTCCCGCGCGCGGAGTCGAGAGCTCGGCGAATGAGGGTTCTCCGCGCAGCGACGCGGTGTACAGATCTCCGGCATCGGCCATTGCCTCGATGGAGATGAGCGAGGTAATGGAATGCATGCCATCCGTCGTGGCGAGGGAGACGGAGCCGCGATCGTCGACGTCCACTCGCAACGCGTCGTTCTCCATCGATCGTCCGCTGGCGCGAACCTCCTGCGGAGCAGCGATCGCGTCGGCGTTGCCCTCGGCGAGCGCGAATGCGCGCGTTCCGTATCCCGAAATGGGCTGCACCCAAAGCAACGCCGACGTCGACTCGACGAAGTCGTTCCACGGATAGTGATGCGGCGACTCCAGCCGCTCGTGCCGCCGCGTGCTCGCGACACGCTGTACGGGGGTCTGTCCTCGATCGAGCGTCCAGCTCGGAGAGGGTGTGCCGACCGGCATCTGGATGGCGCCGCCGGAGCCCGGCCCGACACGCACGTGATCTCGCACCACCTGCACATCGACCGCGGCTACACCGCCACGTGCGCGCGCGCTCGGATTGCACACCACCACCGACGATGTCCATGCACCGGGCGCAGAACGCGTCCGAGTCGCGTCGTAGCGAATCAGGTCGAACAGCGCGTCCTCGCGCAATCCGGCGGATTGCACCTCCACGTCGTCGAGGCGCGCGGACATCGCGCGCGCAACCGCATCAACCGAGCAGCCACACAGCGTGTCGTGCGGCTGGCACTCGAGAAGCGTCTTCCATGCGTGCCGCATGAGTGCCGTGCGCCCGGTCGGTCGCAGGCGTTCGGCGAGCGCCACCCAGGGCTCGGTATTTCGCAGGAGTGATCGCTCCGCACGCGCCGCCCGTCGCTTCAGAGCGCTGCGTGTCGCAAACGTACCCTGCAACGCCCACGTGTAGCCGTAGGAGTCGCGCAGCTCGCCCGTGACCTCCGGAATCTCCGCGCGCGCGGCCGCAGAAACGATTGCGTGCCCGAATGCGGCGAGGCTCGCGACGCGCACGATGTCGGGCTTCGCCGCGCTTGCGAGCGCGCGGATGGCGTCCGTACGATCGGGTTGCTTCGCGTGGTGATCGGCCCCATTGGGGAGCAACACCTCGCGAACCGTGGCGCGCGGCGCGAGTTGCGCGCGCACGGCGCTCCAGCGTGCTCGCGCGTCTGCCTCCGACGTGGGCAGTGCCGCCCCGAGCTCGTATCCATTCCGCGAGAGATGATACAGCAGTACCGAGCTTCCATCGGGAGCCCGCCAGCGCGCGACATCCCCCGGCGGGTGACTCGTCCCGCCGTAGCCTCGCCAGAGGACGATGAGTGGCATCCCGAATCCGGATGCAATCGCGGGCAGCATCGCGGGGTGCCCGAAGGCATCCGGAGAGTAGAGCAGTTGCGGAGGCCGCGCCCCGAGCGAGTCGAGCACCGCGCGTCCCACAAGCAGATTCCGCACGAGCGACTCACCAGACGGAATCAGCTCATCGGCGAGCACGTACCAGGGGCCCGCCTCCAGCGATCCTGCTCGCAGCCGCGCCCCCAGCTGGTCCCGACGCTCGGGCCGAACGGCGAGGTAGTCCTCGAGCACGATCGCCTGTCCGTCGAGCAGGAACGGCGAGAGATCCTCTCGGTCGTCGAGCAGGCCGTCGATGAGCGCGACGAGCCGCTGACGAAATCTGCCGAGTGGGTGATACCACTCACGGTCCCAGTGCGTGTGGCTCACCACGTGGACGGTGAGCGGCAGATCCGGTTGAGGTGCCATGGAGTCGCAAAGCTGCGCGCTCAGCGCACGTCCGGCAACGCGCGCACGGTGGAACGAAGAAAGGCGGCCCGAAGGCCGCCTCCCCGTTCACCTATTGTTCGTGGAGCTAGACGGCTGGCCGTCCGGTCACGAGACGCCACACGACGGCAATGACCGCGAGCACGAGCAGAAGGTGAATCAGGCCGCCGCCGACGTGGAGTACCACGAAGCCGAGCAGCCACAGAATGAAGAGTATTACCGCAATCGTCCACAGCATTGTCCGGGCTCCGCGAAAAAAGGACTGAGAACACCTCGTGGCCTATGGACAAAGCAACTCGCGTACCAGCCGCGGCAGAGGTAGGCTTAATCTCGTCGCCCATTCCGATAGGTCGCGCTGCTGACGACCTCGCTCAGGAGGTGCCATGAGTATCGAGAACGTTTCGGATACGGCCCGCTGGGTGGCCGTGTACCGCGCGATGGAGAGCGAGCGGCGGGATGCGCTCTTTCACGACCCGTATGCGCGCCAGCTCGCCGGCGAAAAGGGCAACGAGATCGTGCGCACCATGAAGAACGGCCGCTCGACGGCGTGGGCGATGATCGTTCGTACGCAGGTGTTCGACGAGATCATCATGGCCGAGATCGCAACGGATCACATCGATCTCGTGCTCAATCTCGCTGCGGGGCTGGACGCGCGACCCTGGCGCCTCACGCTGCCACCATCGCTCCGGTGGGTGGATGTCGATCTTCCCGAGATCCTGCATTACAAGCTCGAGACGATCGGGAGCGCCAAGCCCAACTGCAGGTACGAGGCGATCGAGACCGATCTCACGGATGCGCCTGCGCGCCGCGCACTGTTCGCGCGCATTGGCGCGCAGGCGAGTCGCGCGCTCGTCGTGACGGAGGGGCTGCTCATCTATTTGAGCGCTGCCGATGTGGGGGCGCTCGCGGCGGACTTGCACGCCACTCCCTCCTTCGGGCGCTGGGTGATCGACCTCGCGAGCCCGCGACTGCTCAAGATGATGATGAAGTCGTGGGGCAAGGTCGTCGCAT
>DATGDQ010000502.1:0-3901 GCA_035310785.1 Gemmatimonadaceae bacterium
GGCACCGTCGCGCAGCAGCGCATTCGGTCCGGCACTCTGCGGTACGTCGATGGCGCCGGGTACGGCGGCGACATCCCGATTGAGCTCGAGCGCGTGCGACGCAGTGATCAGCGCTCCGCTTCGATGCGGCGCCTCCACCACGATCGTCACGCTCGCCAGTGCGGCGATGATGCGATTTCGCTTGGGAAACGAGCCGCCGGACGCGCGATCGCCTGGAAGCTCCTCGGAAAGCAGCAGTCCGCGCTGAGCGATCTCGGCGTGCAGCGCGCGATGCGCGTTCGGATAGGCAATGTCGACGCCCGTGCCGAGAACGGCGATGGTACCTCCACCAGCGGCGAGCGCGGCTCGATGCGCCATGCCGTCTATCCCTCGCGCCATTCCGCTGATCACGGACACGCCTGCGCGCGCGAGCGCGTCCGCGATCTCGAAGGTCATGCGCTCACCGTAGCTCGTCGCGCGCCGGGTGCCCACGATGGCGACGCACGGCGCATCGAGAATGCCGAGTGCGCCGATCGAAAACAGAACTGGAGGAGGATCCGGGAGATCGAGCAGGCGCTCCGGATATGCGCTGTCGCCGCTCGCGAGGATGCGGGCCCCCATGCCGTCGGCGCGCTCCAGTGCGCGCAGCGCGCACTCACTCGCCGCGTCGCGATCCGTGGACGGCGGTGTGGCATCCCACGCGTGCAGCGGAGAGCCGAACGTCCCGACGAGATCTCTGAAGCGCACCGCGCCCACTCCGGGAAGGAGCGAGAGCGCGAGCGCGGCGTGCCGCGAGCGGTCGCTAGGGGAGGACGGCGTCCGCCGCCTGCACCTGCGCTGCTTTCCGGAGCTCCAGCAGCTTGCTCCAGAATGCGGCGAGCAACTCGTTCAATCCCAACCGACCGGCCGCGCTTATGGCAAAGACTCCAAATGCGTGCGGCGCATTGATTGGCGGAGGCTCGAGCTCGCCGAGCAGATCCATCTTCGTGAAGACGACGCAGTGCGGCGTTTCCGCGAGCTCTGCGGAGTAGCTGCGAACCTCGGAGCGCAATCCGTCGTACTCGGCTTGCCAGTCCATCGAGTCCACCGGAACGAGAAACGCCAGGATGCGCGTGCGCTCGATGTGACGCAGGAACTGCAGGCCCAGCCCCTTCCCCTCGTGCGCGCCCTCGATGATCCCCGGGATGTCGGCGACGACGAACGAGCGGTGATCGCTCAACGGTACGACGCCCAGATTGGGCGACAGCGTGGTGAACGGATAATCCGCGATCTTGGGATGCGCGGCCGATATCACGGACAGCAACGTGGACTTCCCGGCGTTCGGTTGACCTACGAGTCCGACGTCGGCGATCAGCTTGAGCTCGAGCTCAATGGTTCGCGAGACGCCCTCCTCACCAGGTTGCCACTCGCGCGGCGCCTGATGCGTGGGCGCGGCGAAGAACGCGTTTCCCTTGCCTCCTCGCCCGCCCTTCGCGACGAGCAGTTGATCAGCATCCGCGAGCACCTCACCAAGGATCTCGCCCGTCTGGACGTCGCGGACAATCGTTCCGGGCGGAACCGGAAGTACGATGTCCGCTCCCGACCGCCCCGTCTTGTTGTTGCCGGAGCCATGATCGCCGCGCTCGGCCGCCCACTTGTCTCGATACGTATAGTCGAGAAGCGTGGCCAGGTTGTAATCACCGCGCACGTAGACGTCGCCGCCGCGACCACCATCGCCGCCGTCCGGTCCGCCGAGCGGGATGTACTTCTCGCGGCGAAACGACGAGATGCCCGATCCTCCGTCGCCGCCACTCACCTTGATCTGCACGCGATCGATGAAGGACGTCATGCGCGACGCACTCGCGCCCAGAGCAGAGAGTAGCGGTGACTGGCTTCCGACCCGATCCGCGGCGAAACGATGCGCAACGTGTCGTCCACTTCACCGGAAGACGCGCCAGCATTGATGGCGCCGTGCAGGTGCGAGTGCAGCTGCCGGTCCTGCTCGAGAGCCGCGCAGGCGGCCACGATGCACAGCTCCCGTCGCTTCAGATCAAGTCCCGGGCGACCGAGCACTCGGCCATACAGATCGATCATCCACGTATCGAGCGCAGGGTGCAGGCTGCGGATATTGGCGCGCAGGCGCCTGTACAGGTGCCCGTAGACCTCCTCGCAGGTTCGCTCGCCCCGCGAGGTCCAGAGTGCGGAGAGCGACTCCTCGAAATCGGAAGTTTCCGCGGCGCGATTGGATGCACGCCGCCAGAGGCGCATGCCGTTGAGCGTACGAGGGAAACCGGCGAACAGATACGTTTGCAGGATCAACTCCTCCACCCAGTGCGGATCGACCGGCGATTTCGCGGCGCTCTCCAGCGACGCGCGCATCTCGCGCTCGGTTCCAGCCGCGAGTACTGCGGCGAGATCCACGAGCTGGGCGGTTGGCGCGTCGAGCGTGCTGGAAGCTGATTCCGTTGCGGAAATAGACGTCATCGTCGTGTCGCGGAGTGGATCAAAGATACGTGCACTTCAATTTGCAACGCGCACCTCGCCGACCAGCTCGTTGCGCGTGTTCAGGATTGGCGTGTGGGCGAAGGCCGCGAGGCGCGGTGGTAGCTCGTCAGGAAGGACGCGGAGAAGCTGCAGGAGTTTCAGCAGCGCGGGGTGCTGCGCGCGCGCCGCTCCATCCTCCACCTTGATCGCGACCGCAATGCGTTCGGCAGGTATGCTGACCGCGTGCACGCCCTCCGCTCCGACCTTGCTGATGAGCCGACCGCCGGTTTCCTCGATCAATACCGTGTCGAACCGGTCGGTTCCGCCGAATAGAAAGGGATGTGAGGCGATTGCGGCCACGGCCCGCGCGGGGACCTCGTCGCCACGATCCGCAGCCGCTCCGAGCCTTGCAAACGCGAGAGCAAGCGCCTCGAGCGGCAATCCGACGGCAACGACGCCGCAGCCATCCACCACGAGACGCATGTCGCTGCGGAGGCTTCCGCTCCATTTCGAGATCTGCGCAACTGCGCGCTCCTGCACCTGGTGGCCGAGTCGTTCGTAGCCGGCCGTGGGCCACGACTGCGCGCGCGCGAACGCCAGCATGGCCGCGTGCTTTCCCGAACAGTTGTTGTGTAATCGGGTGGGTGCCAACCCCTTTTCGTGCATGAGCCGCACGCCGCGCCGGGTCAGCGGTTCGTGCGCGCCGCATGCGAGATCCCCTTCGCCGAGGCCCGATGATTGGAGCATTCGTGCCGCGAGCTCGACGTGCTCCGGCTCGCCCCCGTGAGATGCGCACGCCAGTGCGAGCTCCTTACTGCCCCATCCGTAACCGTCGAAGCTCCCGGACTCGAGGAACGAGAGGAGCTGAAAGGGCTTGGCGCAGGAGCGCCAGATGGTGAGAAACGACGGATCACCGGCGCTGCCGAGCAGCTCCCCATCGGCACTGCGGACCACTGCGTGCACGCGATGGCGGGACTCGATCGTATCTCCGCGTGTGGCGATGACGTCGAGATCAAAGTGAGTCGCTGACAGCCGTTCCTCCCGAAGACGCCGCGGTCCTGGTGACCGCGACCAATATTCCAAGTAGCACGATCGCTCCGCCTGCGAGTGTCCGCGCCGATGGCAACTCGCGTATGCCCGGGAGAATCGCCGCCAGGACGGTCGCGCCAACCGGCTCACCGAGCACTGCGAGATTCACCACGAACGCCGGAGCGAACTTGAGCGCCCAGTTCATCCCGGTATGTCCGAGCAGCATCGGCCCGAGCGCGAGGGCCGCGAAGATCGCGAGCTCGCGAGGCGGCTGTCGAAGCAATGGCAAGTGCGATGCAACGGAGATCGAGAGCAGCGCGAGAAAACACACGCCGTAGACGATCCCCACGTACGGCCAGAGGTTCAACTGTTGCCGCACCCTCCGCCCAGTAAGGTAATAGACGGCAGCCGCGACCCCGCCGCCGAGTGC
>DATGDQ010000503.1:0-11438 GCA_035310785.1 Gemmatimonadaceae bacterium
CAGCTACTGGTTCTTCGGACCGGGCGACAAGCCGGGGACGGTGCTGGTGTCGCTCGGCGTGACGAAGAAAGATCTCGAGCGATGGTACGGAACGGTCACACCCGCGGGGCGCGTGATCAATACGTGGGGAGTGCCCGAGGAGTCGGATGTACCGATCTACGTGGCCGAGCATCCGCGAACGACTCTGCAGGCGATCTGGCCATCGCTCGCGGGCCAGAACTGACGGTGCGAACGCGACGCGCGGACTGTGCGACGCCCCCGTGAGTCCGACTGCTGGACGGTAACGCGCCTCGGCGGTGCAGCCTCCGACCCTCGGCTAGTTCCCGACCGCAGCTCCGGCGATGATGCGCTGGAAGCGCGGATTGCCACGGAGCGGAGCGAAGTTGGGGTCGATCTTGAGCCATTCGGGGGTGAGGTAGTATGGCTGCTTGAGCAAGTACTCCAGGATATCGAGGGCTTTGCCTTGTTCTCCCAAGGCGATGTAGATGCGCGCGGTTTGATGGCGGTAATAGAGTCCCGTCGTACCTGACACCGCGGCCACGGTATCGGCCGCCTTGTCGCCGAAGGCTATGGCGTCTTTCCTTCGACCGAGGTATGACAGCATCAACCCGTACAGGACTTGCCTCTGCCGATCGCCTGGTACGTCCTTCAGCTGCCGCGCGAATCCCGCTTGCGCGGTATCGGCATAGGCGCGCATGCGTGAAGAATCGCCTCGAAACCGATATTGCTGTGCGAACACGATTGCACGCGTGGTGCTGTCGTTGTCGAACGCATCGTCGCCAAGCGACAACAGTGAACGCTCCTGAGCACTGTCGAGCACCCACCCGAGATCATAGAAGGTTCCAATGTACGCGAGCAGCGCGGATGGATCGAGCGAGGATGCGCCTTCGTGCGCCGTGGTTCTCGCTCCGCGCAAGTCACCGCGCATCAGATGCAACTGGATGTTGTTTTCGATCACAGCGGGATTGTCTGGCGCGAGCGCCAGTGCCCGAGCCAGCGCGCGCTGCGCCTCCGGGTAGTGTCGCAGCCGTAGCTCGACGTCGCCCAGATTGACGAGTTGATTCGCAGACTGCGGATCGAGCAGAGCGGCCTTTCTGGAGTCTTCCAAGGCGGCTTCCCATCGGCCGAGCTCCTGTTCGACCGCGGCGTTACGTACAAGCAGTCTTACGTTCGCCGGCTGCCGGGCGAGGCCTTTCCGAGTCTGCTCGAGGGCGCTCGCATTGTCGGCGCGAACAAGTCTGAAGTACGTCGAGCGCGCGGCCAATGCGTCTGCGAGATCCGGCTCCAGCGCGAGTGCATGCGCGGTGACGCGATCCACGGAATCGCCGAGCGCGACGCTGGGAATCCCGTTGTTGTATTCCAGCGCGATCGCGTCTCCCAACGATGCCCACGCAAGTGCGAAATTCGAGTCCTGCCGTATGGCCTCCGTGAATTCCGCTGCCGCACGGTGAAGAACTGCGGGGCTGATTCCCTTCTTTCTGATGTCCAACCCGCGCAGATACGCATCGTAGGCATCGAGATTGTCGGTCGGGCGTGCGATGAGCGTTTGTTTGGCCGCCGGCGAAAGGGCCACCTGCAGCTCGTGGGCGACCTTTCCTGCAATGTCCGCCTGCACCATGAAGACGTCGGTGAGCGGCGCATCGAACGGCTGCTGCCACTTGTCCGCGGCGGTCGTCACGTCGATCAGCTCAGGGCTCACCTGCACTCGACTCGTACCACCAGCCCCCTTCGCCCAGTGCACACGACCCACGAGGATGTAACGCACGCCAAGCTCCTGGCCTATCTGCTGCGGTGTCAATGCGCTCTTCCGATATCGGCCGGAGCTCGCCGAGCCAATGACTTCGAGGCCCGGTACTCCCGTGAGCTTCCCGCGCACGGCATCGGTCACGCCGTCGGCGAAATACGCGTCGCTGGTATCGCCGACGTTCTCGAACGGAAGAACGGCGACCCGAGTGGCTCCGGACGCACCCGCGGCAGACTCGTGCGACTTCGTGCGCCACGCGAACAACATCCCTCCGCCGACCAGAAATCCGAGAATGAGCGCGAGTGCGGTTGCCGGCATCTTGCGCTTGCCGCGAATCAATGGCGCTGTCGCGATTGACGCCGGCGCCGTGCCCGTGAGCGCGCTCCGCTCCGCCGCCTCGAGCGCGTGCGAGAACTCCGCGGCGGTCGCCCACCTGTCCGCAGGCACGCGCTGCAGCGCCTTTTGCAACACGGCATCCACACCCGGGGGCACCGATGGCCGATGCGTCCGCACCGACGGCGCATCGCTCGTCATCATCTTCGCGATCATCGCCTGCGTGCTCGGCGCCGTGAACGGCGGCTCGCCCGCGAGCATCTCGTAGCACACCACCGCCAGCGTGTAGATGTCGCTGCGCGACGTGAGCTCGCGCTCGCCGCTCGCCTGCTCTGGACTCATGTATTGCGGCGTGCCCACCGAAAGCCCCGTCTGCGTCAGTGTCGCGCCGCCCGTGTCGCTGCCGCCGCCCAGGGCGCGCGCGATGCCGAAGTCGGCGAGGAGCGCGTCGCCGCGCTTGGTCAGCAGCAGGTTCTCCGGCTTGATGTCGCGGTGCACGACGCCCTTCTCGTGCGCGTAGTCGAGTGCGCTCGCGATCTCACGCGTGATGCGCAGCGCCTCGTCGATCGAGAGCTGCTTGTCGCGACGCAGATGATCACGCAGCGTCTCGCCCTCGACGTACGGCATCGTGAACCAGAGCTGGCCGTCCGTGGTCTCGCCGGAATCCAGCACCGTGAGGATGTGCGGATGCGAGAGCGTCGCCGCGAAGCCGATCTCGCGGCGGAAGCGCTCCGGGCCAAGAGTGGCCGCGAGATCGGGGTGCAGCACCTTGAGCGCGACCTGGCGGCCGTGCTTCTGGTCCGTCGCAAGGTAGACGGTGGCCATGCCGCCACGCCCCAGCTCACGCACGAGTTTGTACTGGGCGCCGAGTACCGTCTGCAATCGGTCCAACAGCGGCGACGTCACCCGTTCATGCTCTCAGGAGAGGACCGCCCAATCTATAGTGCTAAAGCTCGATGCGCGAGTTGTTCGGGGGCGTCAGAGAACGGCAAGAGTTTTCGCAACGATGAGGCGCCGTCCCGAGCGAACCGCATATTCTATATGGTCGTGTGCACCGGTCAACGAACGGTAAGGAGAGCGGATATGCGGGGTCCTTCACGATGCGACGAATCTTTCCGCGGTCTCGCGCTTTCGATACTCGTCGCGCTGGCCGCACCCACTGCCCTCCGAGCCCAGGGCTCGGCGCCGCCGACCGCCGCGAGCATTCCCGCGGCGATGTCGCATCTGTATGGAGGCGATGCCGCGGGGGCAGCGAAGATGCTCGAAGGTATCACCGCAGCGGATCCGAAGAATGTCAGCGCGTGGCGGCTGCTCGCGCTGTGCTACCGTAAGAGCGGCGATCTCGATCGCTCGCGCGCGGCGTACGGTCGCGCGATGGCGCTCGAGCCCGGCTCGGCGACGACGATGTTCAACCTCGCCGGTGTGTACGCGCTTCAGGGACAGACCGACAGCGCCTTCGCGCTGCTCGCACGCGTGCGGTCATCGCGCAACTACGACATGACGCAGCTCGAGGTGGACTCCGCATACACCAGCCTGCGCTCGGATGCACGCTACAAGCCGCTCCTTCCCAGCGCTGCCGATTTCACGAATCCGTTTGTCGAAAACGTGAAGGTGCTGCTCGAGATCGACGGAGATTCCACCGGCGATCAATTCGGCTGGATCGCGCGCGACATGGGCGATGTCGATCACGATGGCGCGAACGACTTCGTGACGTCGGCCCCGACGAAGAGCGTGGGCGGCGAGAACGCCGGTCGCGTCTCGGTCTATTCGAGTCGCACCGGGAAGCTGCTCTGGAATGCAGATGGAAAGCCTGGCGAGCAGCTCGGCACCGGAGTGGAGTCGGCGGGCGATGTCGACGGCGACGGCGTGCAGGACGTCATCGCGGGCGCGCCCTATTCGGGTCGCGCATACGTGTTCTCGGGCAAGGATGGCCACACGCTCTTCACCCTTCGCGCGGAGAACGACTCGGACGCGTTCGGCCAGCATGTCTCCTCGGCCGGCGATGTCGATCACGATGGGCACGCTGACTTTCTGGTGGGCGCGCCGTCGAACAACGCGGGCGGACGCGGCGCGGGTCGCGCGTACCTGTACTCGGGAAAGGATGGTCATCTCCTCTTGACGCTCACTGGAGAGCGCGCCGGCGATGCATTCGGGAGCACGGTGGGCGGTTACAGCGATGCGAAGCGCACCCTGCTCGTCGTGGGCGCGCCCAGCGCAGGAAGCGGAAAGGTGGGCCGAACCTACGTCTACGAGGGCCTCTCGAAGAAGCCGAAATTCATCATCGAATCCGATTCCACGGGCCGAGCGCTCGGCGCGATGTTCGTATCGGTGATGGGCGACGTGGACGGCGACGGTGTTCCCGACGTCTACGCGTCCGATTTCACGAACGGAGCGAAAGGTCCGTCAACGGGACGCATCTACGTGCACTCGGGCCGCGACGGAAAGCGGCTCGTCACGCTCACCGGCGACGGCCCCGGCGAGGGGTTCGGCATCGGCCCCGGCAAGACGGGCGATGTCGATCACGATGGACACGCGGATCTCGTCGTCGGATCCTGGCAATACTCCGCCGCTGCAACTTCGGGTGGTCGCGTGTACCTGTATTCGGGACGCGATGGCCATCTCATCAAGACCTACACCGATCGCATTCCCGGCGACACATTCGGCTTCGATGCCGTCGGACTCGGCGACGTGGACGGCGACGGTGACGTGGACTTTCTGCTCACGGCTGCGTGGAGCGGCGTGCACGGCAATCACTCCGGCCGGATCTTCATCGTCTCGAGCGGAGTGAAGTAGCCGTGTGAGCTGATCGAGCTGTCGATGTAATATTCGTGAGTGAAGACGATCTCCGTTCTTGCCGACAGTCGTCGAGGCGCCAAATGACGGCATCCCCCGTCTGCGAGTGGGCGCCCCTCATGCCCCATGACGGTCTTCGCATCGTACCCTACCGGTCCGAGCACGCGGCCGCCTTTCGAGATCTCAATCTCGACTGGATCCGGAAGTACTTCACCGTCGAGCCGCGCGACGAGCGCGACCTCGGCGATCCCGACACGTACATCATCGCGCCCGGCGGCAGCATCTTCATGGCCGAGCTCAATGAGCAGGTCGTGGGCACGTGCGCGCTGATGCGCGAGGACGAAGGGGTGTTCGAGCTCGCCAAGATGACGGTGTCGGAATCCGTGCGCGGACTCGGCGTCGGCCGCGCGCTCGGCGAAGCCACGATCGCACACGCACGCGCGATCGGTGCACGGCGCGTCGAGCTCTTCACGAATTCCTCGCTCGCCCCGGCTATCGCGCTCTACCGCAGCCTCGGCTTCGTCGACGTCCCCGTCGGCAAGACCGACTTCGTGCGCGCCGACGTGCACATGGTGCTCGATCTATAGTCCGTGCGTCAGGCATGGCTAGACAAGGTTCTCGATCTGGCGCAGGTGATTGATGTCGTGACCGCCCATTGTCTCGACGATGGTCCGGAACGTCATCTCGCCGCGCTCGGGGTGCAGCACCGGCTTCGACTCGGCGGCTTCGCCCACGGCACGAATGAACAACAGGTTCCAGCGGCGAATAGCGGTGAACGCTTCGAGCGCATCGCGCGCATCGAGCTTTCCGTATGGCGCGGACCACGCATCCTGATCGAACGGCTGAATCGCGTGATGCGGCTCGGCCATCGTCTGCCGAAGCCGAAAGGCGAACGTGATCTCACAGTCGGCGAGGTGGCAGAGAATGTCGCGAATGCTCCACTTCCCTGCGGCCGGCGCGCGCGTGAGCTGCGCCGCATCGCTGTCGCGAACGAGACGTGCGATCGTGATGGGCGTCGTCTCGAGCACGTCGCGTGGCGGCGCGTCGCCGAGGAAGTTGGCGTAGGGGTTGAGCCGTAGCGCGGGTGAAGCCATTGGTGACCCTCCGAAAGGCGGGAAATTGACAGCGCCTCACCGTCCTTCGTCAACCGCCGGTGCGAACGTCACAGCCAGGCTGTATTGTCCAGCATCGCAAAGCCGCGATCAATTGAACGTCAGTCAGCGGGAGCACGTCCATGTCGCTGCGGAAGATGCAGTCGGCGCTGCCGGATCTGATCGGGCGCACGATCAAGCACGTCGTCGTGAGTGAGCACGTGGATCACCACATGCAGGTCTTTCTGTACTTCACCGACGGCACGTACTACGAATTTTACGGGAGCTGGATCGACGGCATTCGCCATTTGAGTCACGGCGGGCTCGAAATCTCGCGAGGGAGTGGGGTGATCCCGGCGCTCGGAATGCTGGAGGTGCTGAGCGAGAGCTCCACGCAGGTCATCGAGCCGCCCGCATCGCCGGCTGTGTCGTCATCGATCACTTCGCGCACCGCACCCGCATAGCGGGAACTCCTGCGAAGGCTAGGTTGCCTTCGCGTCCCGGCTTCCGCAGATCCGCATTCCGGTGGGAGCCATCAGCGCGATGAACCGCTGATCCTTGCGCAGCGCGTCATACGTGGGATCGCACGCGAGGCCATTCCAATCGGGCTCCGCATCGTGGCGCGCCACGCTTCTTCCAATCCACACGAGTGCCGAATCCGTTTGTCCGAATGCGAGCAGCGCGTGCGCCATCTCGAGCGCCGGAACAGTCCCCACGCTCTGATCGCGGCGCATTTCCACCATGAGTGCGTCGGCGTCGTGCGTGCGACCCGCGCGTGTGTACGCCCAAATAGAGGCGCTCCGCACTCCGAGCCCGCGTCTCGCAATCCGCAGCGCGCGATCCGCAACTCGCGCCGCGCTGTCCGCGTGACCCCCCAGCATCTCTGCCTCCATGAGGCTCACGTACAGCCCGCCAAAGGTCGAGTCGATCGCCAATCCCCTGGTCGCAGCCTTCGCAGCCTCGCCGTATTGACGCGCATCGAGCAGCGTGCGACTCAGTGTCTGGTTCGTCGTCGCCGTGAGCGGATCGAGCGCCTGAGCCATCTTGGCGTGGCCCACCGCATCGGCGACCTCGCCCATGCCGAGCAGGAGCTCCGCGTGCCAGAGATGTACGGTGGGATTCGATGGATCGAGCGACACGCTGCGATCGAGCTCGCGCTCGGCATCCGCCCAGCGCCACTGATGCACACGCACGTCGCCCAGGGCCAGGTGCGCGTCCGCGAGCCCGGGGTCGAGCGCCAGCGCCCGCTGCGCGTGCGCCTCCGCCAGCGGGATCACCGAGTCGGCGGGCGCACCTCCGTAGTCGGGGAGCAGATCGTACGACATCGCCAACGCCGCGTGCGCACGCGCGAACGTCGAGTCCGCCGCGATCGCCTGCTGGAAAAATCCGATGGCCTTCCACAGCGACGGCGCTCCGCCCCATCCGAAATAGTGCCGGCCCTGCAGAAACAGATCGTACGCGGACAGGTCGCTCGTGCCGCGGGGCGCGTGCGCCACCGCGAGCCTGGCGGTTTCGGCGCTGTCGTGCCCCGAGCTGGCCAACGTCGGATAGAGTGCCGCGATGATGGCGTGCGTGAGCTCATCCTGCACTTGAAACACATCCTTCATTTCGCGCTCGTAGGAATCGCTCCAGCTCGCCAGCCCGGTCGCCGTGTTGACCAGCTGCGCCGTCACGCGCAGCCGCCCTCCCTCGCGACGCACGCTGCCCTCGAGCACGTTGCCGACGTGGAGCGTCTTGCCCACGTGCTGCGCACCTACGGATTGATCACGGAAGGTGAACGCGGAGCTGCGCGCCGCCACCTTGAGCCCGGGTACTCGCGCAAGCGCGGTGGTCAGCTCGTCTGCCATCCCGTCCGCGAAATATTCGGTCGCCGTGTCCTTGCCGACGTTCGCGAATGGAAGGACCGCGACGGAGTGCTGGGCGATGTCGGCCGTGGTCATTCCCGACATCGCGGCCAGCTCCGAGGCGCTCCTGTTGCGCTTCGCCATCGCGGCGATCGCACCGACCACGAGCACCGCTGCAACGCCGGCGATGAACCACGCCGGCACGCGGGCTTTCTTTTTCGTGGGTGTGAACGGAAGCATCGTCCCGCTGGTCGTCGAGATCCCGTCGATGGCCTCGAGCACGGCATCCGCCGATTGCGGTCGGTCCGCGGGGCGCTTCTCGAGCAGCTGCATCACGAGGCCTGCGAGCACCGGCGGGGTCGTTGCACGCCGCGTCGCAACGGGCGTGGCTGCTTCTCCGGCGTGTGCCGCGAGCGTCGCCTGCGCGCTGCGTCCCCCGAACGGCGGCGACCCGGTGAGCATCTCGTACGTCATGGCGCCGAGTGCATAGAGATCCGCGCGCCCGTCCGTGGTGGGATCGGCGGCTGCCTGCTCGGGCGCCATGTAGGCGGGCGTCCCGAGTGCGATGCCGAGTGACGTGCTCGATGCGACTCCGGCCATGGTCGATGCCGAGAGCGCTTTCGCGACGCCGAAGTCGACGACGAGCGCGTGCTGCCGGGTGAGGAGCACATTCTCCGGCTTGATGTCCCGGTGCACCACGCCGTGCTCGTGGGCATAGGCGAGCGCGCCCGTGACGTCGCGAAGGACGCGAATGATGTCGGCGAGGGGGAGCTCGCCCACGCGCGCGAGTCGCGCGCGCAGCGATTCGCCGTCGATGTACGGCATCGTGTAGTAGGGGAGGCCATCGGCCTCGCCGGCCGTCAAGAGCGGCACGATGTGGGGATGCTGCAGTCGCGCCGCCATGGCGATCTCCCGCCGGAATCGCTCGACGGATACCGCGTGTGCGAGATCCGGCGGGAGGACCTTTACGACGACGGTTCGCCCCAGCGTCTTCTCCGTCGCGACGTAGACGCGTGACATCCCGCCACCACCGAGCTCGCGTTCAAGGGCGTAATTCGCGCCGAGCGAGGCCTGAAGCTGTTCCCTGAGCTGCTCGGATTCCACTTACGGTGCTCCAAAGAAGTTCCGCATCGGTGAAGATAGGGAGCAGGGACCACCACAGCCAGCCGCGTGTACCATCTGTTCACTAGCTGCCTCGCTCCGGCAGGGCCAAAGGAGCTCACCTCGTTCCATAGGGAATCGTCAACCAGGCGGAACTCGTATGACAAAGCTCCTTGGACTACTCGCGATCGCGCTTGCGATCCCTGCCGCTGCCACCGCGCAGCGCAGGGGAAATGATGGTCAGGACAACGGTCGCCGGGGCCAGAACAACGGTCGCGCCGAGCAACAGTCGCAGGGCGATCGCGGAGCGCGCAGCGACCGCGGAAATCGCGGAGGCTCCTACAACGCCCAGCAGGCGAATGGCGAACATCCGCAGTACCGCGATCGCTCCGACTACGGCCGGGCACCGCGGGCGGAATCGCCGATGGGCGGGCGCTACAATGGCGGCGACCGGAACCAAGGCTCGCAGTCCTCGTATCGGATCGGCGGCGGCTTCGACAATCGCAATCGGGACAACGGCGGTTCGAACCGCAGTTATGGCAACGGCGGTTACAGCCGCGGCAACGACAACAACGGTTACGACGGCAATTATCGTCCGAATGGCAACGGGCGGGATCGCGACTCGCGCGACAACCGCGACTACAAGGACAATCGCGATCGCCACGACAACCGGGGCTACCACGGCAAACGCGGCGACGATGACGATCGCGACTACGACCACGATCGCGTCTATCGCAACGATCGCGATTCGCGATACGACCGTGGCTACAACGATCGCGTGTACAACGATCGCGTGTACGACGATCGCGTGTATCGTGGGTCGCCCACCTATCGCGTGGGTCGCGGGTGGGGCCGCGGATTCTCGCACGATTACATCGGCCCGCGCCACGTGTGGCGGCTCGAGGGCGGCAATCGTGATCGCTTCTACTTCCGCGGATTCTACTTCCGCGTCGTTGCGTCCGATTATCGGTACGCAGACGACTGGTACTGGGATCGCGACAACGTCATCATCTACGACGATCCGGACAACGCAGGCTGCTACCTCGCCTTCAACACCCGGCTCGGCACCTACATCCACGTGGTATTCGAGGGCAACTAGCCGGACGATCGGCACTGCAACGAGAACGGGACCCGCGAAATCGCGAGTCCCGTTTTCGCATCGAGACCTGCACTACTCCCGCGCCGTTGCTCGTCCAACGACTATCGTGATGTTGTCCGTGCCACCGGCATCGAGCGCCTCCTGCAGCAGCTGCTCGCAGACCTGCCTCGATGAGGTCATCGAGCCGAGACACTCCGCAATGCGCTCGTCGGACACATGCTTCGTGAGGCCATCCGTGCACAGGAGATGGACATAGTCCCAATCCGCGCGCAGGCGCGTGATCACCGGCTCGGAGGATTCTCCACCGATCGCGCTCGACAGCACGTTCTTGAAGTGCGACCGCTCCGCGATCGCGCGGGTGAAGATACCCTGGTCGAGCAGCTCCTGGGCGATGGTCTGATCGCGCGTAACCTGGGTGAGCGTGCCGCCTCGATAGAGATAGTATCGCGAGTCGCCGACCTGGAGCAGATAATACCAGGGCCATACTCCCATCCACAGCGTGAGCGTCGTCGCCATGCGAACGCCATCGCCCTCGGCGCTTGCCTGCTCGAGTACCGCCTCGTGCGATTTGAGCGCCGCATCCTGCAGCGCCGGAGCCAGTGAGCCGTCCAACGCAGCCGCGCGGTCGTAGCAGTCCATGGCGCTCACGACGTATTGCGTCGCCGTCTCGAGCGCGATCGCGCTCGCGCGCTCGCCGCCCGTGGCACCGCCCACGCCATCGGCAACCATCGCCATGAACGCCAGCCGCTGCTCGGCGAGCGGCAGTCGATCGAGCTCCGAAAGGTTCGTGCTGAGGACGTTTACCCGACGGTGCACGGAGGCGAGCAGGAAATGATCCTCGTTGTTCTTGCGCACCTTGCCGCGATCCGAGACGCCATAGACGTCGATCTCGTCGTCGCGAGGCTTTCGTTCGGTCATGGGTAGCACCTCGTGCTTTGCAAGTGCCATGGTGGCAACCCCATCTGGTGTGCTGGCCCTGCGAGAGTAGATTCACGAGTCCGCAGGGCGTTCGGCTCGGTCACCAGCATACGAGTCCCATCGAGAGCACGCAACACGCTGCCCCATTGCTGGGACTGTCTCCTCGGCAATTTCACAAGAGTCGGACACACACAGGCGGTCGAGCAGCAGGCGTCGCGGTGCCCACAGGAGAATCGTCTGCGTATTCTCGTCGCGCTCGCGATAGTCGCAATCACCGTGTTGGCCGGCGGCTCGGATCAGGCGAGCGCCATGGTCACGGTAGCTGCGGGCGTCCACGCCGGCAGCTTCCTCGTGCGGAGCGCTGACACACCATGCGCGATCACGGAGCAGGCTCCCCGCGCCCCAGACATCAGTTCGAGGTCTCGATCGGAGGGCCCGCACCGAAGATGGAGCCGAAGGAGCTCACGCAACTGACGATGATCATCCCGAACGCGGATGTCCAAGGGCCGAACCAC
>DATGDQ010000504.1:0-9727 GCA_035310785.1 Gemmatimonadaceae bacterium
GTCCGCGGCGAGTCAAGTGTTGCCACCGCAGAGCTGATCGCCCGCGCCGATGCAGTCGCGAGGCGATGGGGCGGTGTGGCACGCAGCTCTCCTGCCGACCCGCATCGGAAGACGAAGCGCTGGGCCATTTGCACCGGTGCTGGCGCATCTGCGAGTACGCTTCACGAGGCCGCCGAGAAGGACGTGGACACTCTGATCGTCGGCGAAGGGCCGCACTGGACGGCCATCGAGGCAGACGAAATGGGAATCGTCGTCATCTACGCTGGCCACTATGCGACCGAGACATTCGGCGTACGTGCACTCGCCGATTACGTTGGCCGCACATTCGATCTTCCCACGGTTTTCCTCGACATCCCGACTGGACTGTGAGCGGATCGCCGGTCCCTCGCCAATGATCGATCCGTGCACTCGGCATCGTCTCACATGGTGCTGGACATCGCGCTGACGCAGATCGCTCTTGTGATCGGTGTCGCGATGGCGATCCTCGCACTCGCATACGTCACACTCGTAACGCCGGTTGCGCTCCGACGCACGACGGTCGACGTGCCGATCGCAAATCTTTCACCCGAGCTTCAGGGTTACACGATCGCCGCGCTGAGCGACCTGCACTATGGCGGCACATTCGTGCCCGCGCGTCTTCTTCGTCGCGCCGTGCAGCTCACAAACGATGTGTCACCGGATCTCATCGTGCTGCTCGGAGATTATGCGCTCTCACATTCGTTCCTGCGCACTGCTTCGCGCTGGCTGTACGAGTGGGCACTGCCTCGCATGACCGAGTCGCTCTCTGCGCTTCACGCGCCGGATGGAGTGCTCGCAATCCTCGGCAATCACGACTACGACTACGATCCTGCGAGGGTGGTTGCGTGGCTCAGGTCGATGGGAGTGCGCGTACTCATCAACGATTGCGTCGTCATCCAGCGGGGTGAGGCTGAACTGGGTGTCGGCGGAGTGGATGACTGGACGCATGGGTCGATCGATGCTCAAGGCGGATGCGCCGCACTCTCGCCCGATGTTCCACGTGTAGTGCTATCGCACAATCCGGACGGAGCGCTCGAGTTGGCGTCGACAGCGCGAGTGGATCTCGTCCTGGCCGGTCATACACATGGGGGACAGATCGTGCTTCCCCTGATCGGTGCCCCAGCGCGCCATTGCAGTGTGTGCGACGCATGGTCAGCGAGCGGCTGGGTCGCACGCTCACCCGTACGGCTCTACGTCACCACGGGCGTCGGCGTGCTGCTTCCCTTTCGAATCAACTGTCCAGCCGAGGTACTGATCGTCCGGCTCGTCCGCGCATAGACTCCCGGCTGGATCGTCAGCACCCTGTATGGGCACTCGTCCATCGAAGGTGCCACCTGCCATTGGGCTGCCGCTCGACGAGTGAGTAGGCGTTCGACTCGTAGCCATCGCGCGCAAGCACCAGATCAATGTGTGGTGGCGACCCGATCGCGACTGCCGCGAGCACGTCCGAGCTCTCGAGTGTCTCGTCCGAACCCGAGGTGATCTCGCGATACGCGAGCCGATACGGTGCATTCGAGCCTGCAGGACGCTCACCGACGACGAGCGTGTGCTCCTCCAGCGGATTCGCTTCCTGATTGAGCGTACGGACCACGTCCGCAACCACTGCGTCGACACCGGCAACCGGTGTGAAGCGATACGCGGTGCGCACCGAGTACGGAATGCCGCGAAACGTGCGCGATGTGTCGTTTGGCGCCGTCGAGACGAGTCGCGTGATGTCGGCAACGAGCTTCGCGGAATCCGCGTGCGCCATTGCTTCGACGGTATCGAGCGGGAGCGCCTTCGCGCGTCCTTTCAGAAATGCGACGGTCCATCCCGATTCCGCATCGCCGGTCGGCGCAGCGTGTATTTTCGTCGCGGGCCACTCGATGCACTGATTGGGATCCCACTCGCCCCCTTCCAGTGATCCGACACGCGCGACCTCACTTCCACCCGCGCGCTGAAAGAGCTCTATCGTGGCATTGCGCGACAGTGATGAGTCGAAGTGCACGTCGGTCGATGGCGTGCTGTCGGTGATCCCCGGAAAGACCACGTACGCTTCGGCCGTCGAGGTTCCACGCACGAACATCACCGGCCCTGCGCTCGTGTCCCACGTTGACGGAGCGAGTGCGGGCTTTGGAATGGGCGCAGCCGAGGTCGTCTCCGTGACGGCCGATGTCGTCTCTGCTGGTGTCGCTCGCGTCTTGCGCTCGCACGCGCTTACCACTGGGAGAACGAGAATGCAGGCGATCACTAGCCGGGCTGACATGCGATCAATCTTTCCCGGTGCGAGGCACCCGTCAACGTGGGAGAAGGTTCAGCGGGGTGGGAGCAGATCTTCAACGAGATCCCAATGCCAGGCATCGCGTCGGATTCCCGTACGTGGATCCTTGAGCGCTTTGTATTGCAGGCGGGCGATCGGGAGGCCAACGGCTCGGCCATATTCGATCAGGCGCTCGCGACTGGTGGACACCAGGTGCGCCATGGGATGCCCTTTCCAGACGTGGCGATGGAGCCAGAGTCCGCCCTCCATCGCGTAGATCATCCCCTCGCGTCGCAACGCGAACTCGCGATAGGGAGAATGCTCGAGCGAGCTGTCGCGGTTGATCGAAGCGTCGCTCACGCTCGTACGACATCCATGGCGAATCAGTTACAGGTGATGCGCCCCTCGAGAGTGGATGGCGCAACTGCCGAAGCTGTTCCGAAGTATACGGTGCACGTTTCGGCGCTCAGCGAGGAGTGAGTCGCTGCGGCAGACCAGCCGCCGGTCGTAGCTTCCGGGACCGTGAGTGTGACACCGGCCGACGGCACGAAATTGAGCTGCGAGAGGTCGTTGCTGTAAGTGTTATTCGAGTAGTAGTACCCCTCTTCGGCCGTCACGAGGTTGTGGAGGTCGCTTCGCATTGCCGCGAGGTATGCCTGACCCTTCGTATTGGCGAACTTCGGAATGGCGATCGCGGCCAGGATGCCGATGATTACGACCACGATGAGCAGCTCAATGAGCGTAAAGCCCGATCTATGCGACTTGATCATATCATGCTCCACCAGGAGATCTAGGTATCCGCGGCAGTGTACAAGGCAAGCGAAATGCCTGTTGAGGCTGCAAGCGTAAACCATTACTGGCGAGCTACTTACATTGACATGATCAAAACGGTTCAGCACATCTGACCGGTGGAATTGCCAGAGGTTACGGCAATCTGCAAAGGCCGGTGGGCAGCGCTACTTGCTGCAACCGATGAAGTTCTTGACGGTTGCGGGAGGAAGCGGGGGCGCGTTCCCGTAGTAAATGGCGCAATGAGACGTGTCATCCTCATGCGATGCGCTGGCGGACCAGCCGGTGCTGTCGGCCTGGACGAATGTGACCCACACCCCCGGTGTCACGTTGAACCGTAGTGCATTCATATCGGACGTGTACGAGTCCAACGAGCTCCAGTAGCCCTCCTCAGTGGCGGCGAGATTTCGAAGGTCGGAGATCATCGTCGTGATGTAGAACTGGTGCTTGAATCCGTGCATTCTCGGGATGGCAAGGCCCACGAGGATGCCGATGACGACGAGCACCACGAAGAGCTCGATCAACGAGAACCCGGAACGACGGCGTGTGGGCATTCGATCGCAACGCACTCGGGTCAGGGAGGAAGACAGAGGCGGAGCGGCTTCGCGCGATGGGCGGTTCAGGCCGCGCAAGTAGCCAAAATCCTGGATGAAGACGATCGTGCTTCCAGAACGTCTCACCCACGTCTCAATACTTCACACTCACTGCTTCGTTTCGAGCCAGTTGCTCCCGATCCCTAGATCCACTACGAGCGGCACCGAAAGTTGTGCCGCTTCCTGCATCTCCTCTCGGACGAGAGACGACACGTACTCCACCTCCGCCGGCGGTGATTCGAATACGAGCTCGTCGTGCACCTGCAGGAGCATGCGCGATGCGACGCGTTCGCGCGCGAACGACGCATGAATGCGTATCATCGCGATCTTGATCAGGTCTGCCGCGGATCCCTGAATTGGTGAATTGGTCGCGGTGCGCTCACCGAATGCCCGAACGTTGAAGTTGCGATCTCGAAGCTCCGGGATGTAACGCCGGCGTCCGAAAATGGTCTGCACGTATCCGTGCTCACGCGCGAACGCGACCATCGAATCGAGGTAGGCGCGAATTCCCTGAAATCGCTCGAAGTATTCATCGATGAACCGCCGCGCATCCGCGTGATCGATTCGCAGCTGCCGAGAGAGCGCGTTCGCACCCTGGCCGTATATCGTCGCAAAATTGATCGTCTTGGCACGCGCACGCATATCCGACGTGACATCCTCGAGCGGCACGTCGAAGATGAGCGATGCGGTTTGTCGATGAATGTCTCCCCCAGCGCGAAATGCGCTGACGAAGGCCGGATCATCTGAGAGATGCGCGAGCAGGCGAAGCTCGATTTGCGAATAGTCTGCGGCGATCAGCGACCATCCGTCGCGTGGAATGAATCCACGACGAATGTCACGGCCCAATTCTCGGCGAATCGGTATGTTCTGCAGATTCGGATCGCTCGACGAGAGGCGGCCCGTCGTTGCGACAGTCTGATTGAACGACGTGTGGATACGCTGCGTGTGCGGATGGACGAGCGCCGGCAGCGCATCGAGATACGTATTCTCCAATTTGGACAGCTCACGATATTCCATGAGCTTTTCGGGAAGCTCGTGCCCCAGCTCCGCCAGCTCCTGCAGCACGCTCGCGTCCGTCGACGGTCCGGTCGCGGTGCGCTTGAGCATCGGGAGCTGCAAGCGCTCGAACAGAATTTGCCGAAGCTGTAGGTTGGAATTGATGTTGAACTCCGTTCCGGCCGAGGCGTAGATCTCCTGCTCGACGCGCTGTCGCTCTCGTGCAAAGCGTTCCTTGAGAGAGGCGAACCAGTCCCGGTTAATGGCGATCCCTGCCCACTCCATGTCTGCGAGCACATCGATCAGCGGTATCTCGATGTCGTTGAACAGCGGCAGCAGTGCATATGTCTCGAGCTGCGGCTCGAACACGGCCCGCAGCTGCAGCGCCATGTCCGCGTCCTCGCACGAGTAGTCGCGTGCCGCTTCTATCGGGCACTCGTCGAATGGCACCGAGCCTTTGCCTTTGCCGCACAGCTCCTCGTATGAGGTCATCGTGTGCTCGAGAAATTCGAGCGCGAGTACATCGAGTCCATGTGAGCGCCGGCCCGGATCGAGGACGTAGCTCGCAATCATGGTATCGAACTCCAGGCCGCGAAGAGTGATCCCCGCGCGTCTGAGCGCGAGCAAGTCGTATTTCGCGTTCTGCCCCGTCTTGCGCACGGCCGGATCCTCGAGCATCGCTCGAAACGGGGCCATCTCGTCGGACAGGAGCGGTGGAAGGTTCTTCACGGCATGTGGGCGGTCCGCGAGCAGCCGAGCAGCGATGCTTGTCGGTTCAGTCACCGGAGTCGGCTTCTTTCGTGTCGTCTTCTTCTTCGCTTCCACAGGCTCGTCGCCACCGCGGGTGAGTCCGCGGTCCTCCGGGGCGTCTGTCGGAGATCGATCACCCGAGACGTCGATGAGCAGGTCGCCTTGCTCGCTCTGCCGCTCGCGATGCCGTAGCGGGAGGTAATACGCCTCTCCCGGCGCGACTGCGATCGAGATGGATACCAGCGTCGATCGCAGCGGATCGACGATCTGCGGGCTGCCAAGCTCGATTACCGTTTCGGTATCGAGCGCGATGTGTGGCACGCTTCCGATGCGCTCGAGCAGTGTACCAAGCGCCTCGATGGTGTCGACAGTGACATAGTTCGTGTCGCGAGCGGTAACGGGAGCGCTGACGGCATGATCCTTTGCGAGCCCATGAAACTCGAGCTCGACAAACAGATCCCGCAACTTCGCATGATCAGGCTCGGCAAGCGCGAGTGATTCGAGCGCGAGTGGCATATCGAGATCTTCGCGAATCGTGACGAGGCTCTTGGACAGGCGTGCTTCAGCTTCGTGCGCGAGAAGTGCCTCCCGCGGACGTTTCTTCGTGATCTCGTTCACGTGCTCGAGAATGTTTTCGAGCGAGCCGTACGTTGCCACGAGCTCGCACGCGGTTTTATCACCGATGCCCTTGACACCAGGGACATTGTCGGACGAATCGCCGACCATTGCGAGATAATCAGTGACATGATGCGGCGGCACGCCAAGTCGCTCGCTGGCATTCTCCATCCCCACCCACTGCTCCTCCACACTCGCAGGTCCACCGCGTCCGGGATTGAGGAGCCATACTCCCGGTCGCACGAGCTGATAGAAATCCTTGTCGCCGGAAACGATCACCACGTTCGCGCCGGCATCCACTCCCTGGCGTGCGAGCGTTCCGATCACGTCATCGGCCTCATAGCCGTCAAGTGCGAGTACACGAACGTTGAACGCGCGGAGGAGCTCTTCGATACGCTCCATCCCGCGATCAAAATCGGCCTGTAGCTCTTCCCCGAGCTTTTCGCGTGTCGCCTTGTACGCGGGATATTGCTCGTGACGAAACGACAGCCCGGAGTCGTGTACCCAGGCGACGTATTCCGGGCGGTGGGTATCAATGAGTCGCTGAAGAAAATTCACCACGCCCCAGGCGGCGGACGTATTCTCACCGCGACTGGTCGTGAGAGGGCGCGAGATCAGCGCAAAAAACGCGCGGTAGATCAGCGCGTATCCGTCGACGAGAAAGAGTCTGGGCGAAGTCGGAAGGCGGGGCTCCATGAAGGAAAGCTCACCCCGCCTTCCGGTGAATGCCAGCCCGTCTGCTACACCCTACACGCGCTGAACGTTCGTCGCGTGAAGTCCCTTGGCGCCGGTCTGGATTTCAAACTCGACTTCCTGTCCTTCGGCGAGCGTCTTGAATCCCTCCATCGCGATGGAGGAAAAATGCACGAACACATCCTCGCCTCCTTCCTGTTCGATGAAGCCAAAACCTTTGGCGTCATTGAACCACTTCACCTTTCCCTTAGCCATCGCCGATCTCCCGCTTATGGAACGTCTCCCGCCACCTTTCGAGGGGGACAAGCCAGGAGGGCTTGCGCGGCCTATATAGGAGCGAAGTGATTTTTTGTCAAGACAATGCAATGCAAGTCACAGCGCGTTCGCAGGTGCTGGCTCACTGCACTGTCACTGCGATTGAAGCCGGCGTACGATCTTGTCGAAATCCGATTGACTCGATGGTGAAAGACGGAGATGGCCCGTGCCGCCCTGGTTCGTGAATATGAGCCGCAGATTGTACTGCGTGTACACCCAGATCTCCGCACGACTTCGCGCTGTGGATCCAGTCGCACCCATCGGTTGGCCGGCCTGATCAGGCTCGCCGAGTGTGACGTACACCTTTCCGCGATCCGTAAGCCATCCGGCCACTCCTTCTTCACGAAAGCGTGAGTTCGCGGTAGCGATTCGCTTGAAGTACTCGCGTAGTGCTTCGTTGTCCGGCGTGGATGGTGTCGGGTCCGTCTGTTTCCAGAATGCGGCCCACATTGCTGCGCGCTGTTCCGGCGGCGCATCACGCAGCGCCTGAATGCGCTGCGGAGATGCGAAGTAGCGGAGATAGCTCAGCAATTCATCAAAACTCGTGATACCAAACTCATCGCCGAAACTCAAGAAGAGTGGCGCCTGAACACTGTCGGTTGATCCCGCGAGAGATGTCACGACGCTGACGGGCCCTACCCCGATGCTTGGAACGGGGAAATCGAGCAGCGCAGACGACAGCTCTCCCTGCCGCACCAGATTGACGGTATCTCGCAGAATGACCACGTGTGCATCGTTCAGGACAGCAACATTCACCTTCGCGGTTTGCGGTAATCCATATCCCTCGACATACAATCCAGCGAGTGTATCACGACCGAGTACGATGCTCGAACGGGGATTCGCGATGAGCACCGGTACAGTATCAAGCCTTACTCTTGGCTTTACCTGGTAGATGCTGATCGGGGTCGATAGTGTGCGTGGCCCGAACCGTGGTACCGTTATCGCCATTTGCTGCATGTTCGCATTCCCGCTGTTCTCGTCACGCGCGGAGACGGACATCGAGTAAGTACCGGGAGGAACGGACAGAAACTGCTGGAAGATTACGCTCTCATCCTCTCGCTGCGTTTCGTGAAACGATGCAACACGAATGACCTTGTGTGCATCGAAGTGACGAATTGTCGTTGCCCCCTGCGTTACATCGATCGTGACTGCATACGTCGCACGTTGTCCGCCTCCTTCCCCAGAAAATGTGAGCGATCGGTTTGCGAATGAGAGCGTGACCAGCGCCAAGGTGCTGTCCACGGAACGTCCGGCGAGATATCGCACCTGGCCAACGAACGGGAATGATCCACCCTGTGCCAGCATTCCGAGCTGGCGATAGAACCCTGACGGGTCAGGCGCATTACCCCCGGCTGGTAATGGGGTGCCGCCTCGCTCTCCACGAGCACCCGGTCCACGACTGCTCCCGGCATGTGAGGAACAGCCTATCAGCGCGATGCCGATGAGACTAATTGTCCAGGTGCGTGATGAACCACGAAGCTGTACCGCCATATGTCCTCTTGCTCTCATCAATGGTGTGAATCGACAGTAAATCCCGCCACTCGGTTCAATGTTCGCTTGCTCCCTACCGGTGGCGAGATTACCTTCGGCCCGTGAGCCGTGAAAACCTTACCGGTACGACACTCGCCGGATACGCGCTGCAGGACATGGTTGGTGAAGGTGGAACGGCAGTCGTATACCGTGCCGAGCACCGGGTTCATGGCATCGTTGCCGTCAAAGTGCTGAAGGAGAAGCTGCGGTCTGATAAGACGGCGGTTGCACGGTTTCTCCGAGAAGCGACGTACGGCACTCGAGTGTCCCATCCAAACGTCGTTCGGACAATCGAAGTCGGGGAAGCAGGACCGGGTGTACACTTCCTGGCTATCGAGTGGGCACTGGGCGAGCTCCTCGAGAAGTACGCCAAACAACATGTTCCGCTTCCAGCCGAAGAAGTTGGCGAGATCATCGGGCAAATCGCCGATGCCGTGTATGCCGTACACGCTGCCGGAATCATTCATCGGGATCTCAAGCCCGACAACATCATGTACGATCCGGCATCACGAAAAGCGAAGCTACTCGATTTTGGAATTGCCGCACAATCCGATCAGGCGCCCGAAGAGCGATTGACTCGTGCCGGTTTCTTCGTCGGCACGCTCATGTACGTCGCGCCTGAAGCTCTTTCCGGACAACTCGTCACTTCTGCTGCCGATCAGTACAGCCTCGCGACGATTGCCTACTATCTCCTCTCAGGCTGCTTGCCCTACGTTGGAAAGTCGCAGCGAGAGATGTTCTCGCAGTTGCTGTCACAGCCACCTATACCGCTCAACAGCGCACGTAAGGGATGCACCGTACCGGTCGGTGTCGAAGCAGTGATCATGAAGGCACTTTCACGCAACCCCTCTGATCGCTATCCGGACGTAGTCTCATTCGCGACTGCTCTTCGAACCTGCATTCAGGCGCCAGTTCCGGAACCAGTACGTGGGTCGCTGTTCTCGCGAATGAAGTCCCTGATCAAGCGCACCGATTAGTCAGTCACAAAGTCGTAGGCTGCTGGTACGTGGTATCGGGCAGCGCTGCTTTCCCGGTCTTACCGGGGCTGAATACCCCAGAGCTCTTCTGTTGTCCCACGACCGGGATCCAGACAGTAAAGGTCGATCCCTTACCGGGCTCACTCACAACCGTGAGCTCGCCTCCCAGAAGTCGTGCAAGACGCCGAGAGATGGGCAGTCCGAGTCCAGTG
>DATGDQ010000505.1:0-1841 GCA_035310785.1 Gemmatimonadaceae bacterium
TAATAAGTGCCGGATGCGTGGATGGAACAAGGGGGAAGCACATGCGTCTGCTGGTGAGCGTTCGCGATGAGGAGGAGGCGCTCGCTGCGCTTGCCGGGGGCGCAGAGATCATCGATGCGAAGGAGCCATCGCTCGGAGCGCTCGGCGCCGTGGACATCTCGGCATTGCGCGAGATCGTGGGGACGGTGAACGGAATGCGCCCCGTAAGTGCTGCGCTCGGTGACGCTGGTGACATCGACTCGCTGGAGAGAAAGGCGCGGGCAGCTGCGGAAGCCGGGGCGACGTTCGTGAAGGTCGGGTTCGCGGATGTGCGCGAGCCCGCTGCCGTGCGAGCGAGGGTGGGGTGTGTGATGCAGGGGACGCGGCTCTCCACTTCGCCGTGCGCGGTGATGGCGGTCGCCTACGCCGATTGGGATGAGGTCGGCGGTGCAGCGCCGCAGACGGTACTCGCAGCGGCGGCGTCCCAGGGGGCGATGGGTGTGCTGGTGGACACGGTTCGGAAGGATGGCGCCGGGCTATTCAGGTGTCTCGGTCGCGCGGCGCTCGCCTCGCTCGTGCGTGAGGCGCGCGCTCTCTCCCTCATGGTGGCGTTGGCCGGACGCATCAGCGTCGAGGATCTCTCGTTCGCGTACGAGGCGGGGGCGGAGATCGTTGGTGTGCGTGGTGCAGCGTGCGAACGTGGGCGCGAGGGCCGCGTGCGAGAGAGCCGGGTGCGCGAGCTGGTGGCCGCGCGCAATCTGCTGCGCGTGCGCTGCGAGGACTCGCATGCGATTGCCCGGGAGCTCACACGGGAAACCAGTTTCCACTGAACATGTCGGGCGTGATGATCGAACATTTCAGACCGGCCGGGCGAGCGCGGTCGAAATAGCGATCGACGATCGAGTGTTCATCGTGAGTGGATGCCTTGATGAGAACCAGCTGCCGGGCTCCCACTTGGACAGCGATCCACACCGCGATGCTGTCGCTCGTCACATCCCAGCTATGCGGCAGTGGATCGGCCTCAAGCAGCCAGCGATACGGTGCAAGCACCGGGATTCTGCCGCGCGCGCGTGCACGCGCGATCTCGCCGTGGCGATGCACGAGCTCCGCGTTCGGGATGCGCGACGCGAGGACCATCGCGTACTGGTCCATGCCGAGTATCGCCATCCAGTGCGCGTCGTCAGGGCTCAGCGAGTGAAGTCGATCGACCGAACGAACCGCATCTGCGAATGGTCCGCCGCCTGGGATCACGATGAACGAACGGCCGGGCGGAATACGATTCAACGCGTCGACGAGGCGAGGGAGCGCGTCATCGAGCGAGAGGAGCGCACCGCCGACTTTGACGACGGTGTCGATCACGAGTGCGCGTGCAGCCAGCGCTCGAACAGGCTTGCGACTGCGAACGCCGTCTCGGCACCGACGTCGCGAGGCGCTCCGGCGAAGAGCAGATCTTCGCGAGCGATGTGCAGCCCGGCGCGTCGCGCAGCCGCCCGCGCGAGGAACGCGCCGTGCCCGGCGATCACTGCGGTCTCGATGTGTGAGTGACGCTCGCGCACGCACGCGATCGATGCCGCGATGCGAGCGATCATCGTGTCCCCGACGTACGCGGCGATACGATCGATATCGGAGCCGTCGAGAAGCTCGCGATCTGCGCACACGATGCGCGCGATGCGCTCGCCCGCGAACTCGCGGGTGGGTGGCCGTTTGTCGGGGGTCGGAGCCGTGTAGCCGTCGGATGCGAGATCGCCGCGCCAGAGGTGAATGTCACCGGCAAGCGCAAACGATTCGGCCGACACTCCGGCGAGGCCATTGTGCAGTGGCACGCGATGGACGATGGCCTCCACAGGAGTGCGCACCGCGCC
>DATGDQ010000506.1:0-10614 GCA_035310785.1 Gemmatimonadaceae bacterium
GATCGTGTTCGTGCAGCCGATCCTGCTCGATCCCACGAGCACGTTGTCGAAGGTCATGTCCTGGCTGCCCTTCTCCGCACCCATTCTCATGCCGCTTCGCATGACCATGATCCAGATCTCGGGGATCGAGATCGCGGGCACGCTCGCGGGCATGCTCCTGGGCTGCGCGCTCGCCACCTTGCTCGCCGCGCGCATCTATCGGGTGGGCATGCTGATGTACGGGAAGCGGCCGACCTTCCGCGAGATGAGCCGCTGGGTGCGGCGGGCGACGTGAATTCCAGGCCCGACCGTTCGTCGCAGCAGACGAACGGCTCGTCGCAAACTCGTTGTCACTGTCGTGGTGCCCGGCAAGTGTAGACGCGCCCCGAACGGAGAGGCGCCGTGCATCTTGCTGCCACTGTCGTCCTCGCGATCGTCGCCGCCGTGGACGCTCCGGCCGCGCTCCACGCGCAGACGACTGCAACCGATACCGTCGGCACCTGTTGGGACTACGACACCCCCGACGCGCACTTTCAGGTCGAGGTCGTCGCACGCGGGCTCACTGTTCCGGTCTCGCTCGCCTTTCTTCCTGACGGCCGCGCACTCGTTGCGGAGCGCCCGGTGGGCCGGCTCAGCTTCGTCGATCTCGGGTCCGGCGTAGTCAGCGCGATCGATGGATTGCCGCCCGTCGCGAGCGAGGTCGACGCGGGACTGCTCGACGTCGTCGTACACCCGGACTTCTCGCGCAACGGGTGGCTGTATGTCGTGTATTCCGAGCACACCGACAGCGGCAACGCTGCGGTGGTCGAGCGTGCGCGGCTCGATGGGCACCGGCTTGTCGAGCGCACGCGATTGCTCGCGGTGCATCCGTACCTGGACAACGTCAATCAGTTCGGCGCGCGACTCGTGCTCGACCGCGGCTATCTCTACATCGCGCTCGGCGAACGAGACGTTCCCGAGCTCGCGCAGGATCTGTCGACCGATGCCGGGAAGATCCTGCGCATTCGGGACGACGGGACCATTCCCGGAGACAATCCCTTCGTCAATACGCCGGGCGCGCGACCGGAGATCTGGTCGCTGGGACATCGCAATCCGCACGGGCTGGCCATCGAGCCGCGCACCGGACTGCTCTGGGAGCACGAGCACGGCCCTCGAGGCGGGGACGAGATCAATCTCATTCGCGCCGGCCGGAACTACGGTTGGCCGGTGATCACGTACGGCATCGAGTACACGGGCGAGCCCGTGGGTGCCGGGATCACGCACCATGCCGCGATGGAGCAGCCGAAATACTTCTACATCCCGTCGATCGCGCCGAGCGGGATGGCTTTCTATTACGGCAGCGACTTCGCGCGGTGGCGCGGCAACATTTTTCTCGGCTCGCTCAGCTATCGCCACCTGAATCGCGTCGTGCTCGACGGCGAGCGCATCGTGCGCGAGGAGCGTCTGCTGCGCGATCGTGGATGGCGCATTCGCGAGGTGCGCCAGGGGCCCGACGGATTCCTGTATCTGGGCATCGAGAGCGGGTTGATCGCGCGTCTCCGTCCCTCCGCCCAGACGCACTGCGATCGCGGAATCATCGCGAGCGACTCGTGGAGCTCGTCGCCCGCGCTCTCGCCAACCGTCGCTCGCCCACACGAAGCGTACGACGCGGACGATCATCGCGTGATCCTGCTCGGCGCTGCCGACACCACATGGGAATGGGACGGCCGCGCGTGGACTGCGATTCCCGGTCACACACCCGGGCGTGTCGGGGCGGCACTCGCAACGGACCCTGCCGGTGGCGTGCTCCTCTTCGGCGGTCGCGATCGTGACGGCGCCGCGTCCAGCGACAGCTGGCGCTACGCGTCGCGAACGTGGAGCGCGCTCCACTCGGCCGGTCCCTCACCGCGATCGGGCGCCGCAATGGCGTTCGACCTGGATCATCACCGCACGCTCATGCGAGGCGGCGCACCCTGCACGGATAGCAGAACCTGGAGCTGGGATGGCCTGGCGTGGTCGCCGGTCGATTCCGCGGGACCCCCTCCGCGAGTCGACGCTTCCATGACGTACGACCCTGCGACGCGCTCGGTCGTGCTGGCGGGAGGCCGCGACTGCCGCGGACGGGCCTCGGCCGAGAGCTGGCGGTGGGATGGCCATGGGTGGTCGAGGCTCGAAGGGACGCCTGCTATCGAACGCGCATGCCTCGTCTATTCGGCCGCGCGCAATCGCATGCTGCTGCTCGCGATCGACTCGGTCGCTCGCTCCCGCGCGTGGCAACTGCGCGGCACACGGTGGCAGGAAGCAGCGCTCGGCCTCCCTCCCCTGCGTGATGGGAGTTGCTCGGTGGATCCGGCCAATCAGCGTGTCGTGCTCATTGGGCGCCGCCGGGATTCGTCATCCGCCACGACCTTTCTGCTCCTGCAGTGAGAGCGCCGTGGTCGAGGCATTGGCCAGTGCGCACTTGCCGCGATAGTGTGTAGGACGCAGACCTTTGGCGGGGGGCCTACCATGAGCGCGCGCGCACAGTTCTGGGTTCTTCAGGCCCTCGGTTGGGGCGCCTTCGTCGGAGCGTTGCTCTTCCCATGGCTTGGCGCGCTGCCGCTCGAGGGCATGCTGCTCGCCAAAGCCCCGCTCATCGCGGCGGGGGTCGCCGTCACGCTGCTGCTCCGCATGCTGTATCGTGCACTGCTGAAAGCCGGAGCGCGCGGGTGGGTGCTCGCCGCCGCGATCGGTGCCGCCTCCTACACTGCGGCAGTGCTCTGGAGCGTCACGGCGGATTGGACATCGCGCGCACTGCTGCACGGAGCCGAGCACGTATCTCTCATCCGGCTGTCGTTCGACCGATTCGGGGGCACCTGGTACTGCGCGCTCGTACTGCTCGCCTGGAGCCTTCTGTATTTCGGAGTGACGCAGTATCGCGCGCTGCTCGCCGAACGTGAGCGAAGCGTCCGCTCGGAATCGTTGGCTCGGGAGGCGCGCCTGGACGCGCTGCGCTATCAGATCAATCCGCACTTCCTCTTCAACACCCTGAACGCCATTTCCACGCTGATCGTGGAAGTGCGCCCGAGAGAAGCATCCGAGATGATCTCGCGGCTCAGCGATTTCCTTCGGCTCACCCTGTCCGGAAACGCGGAGGCCGAGATTTCTCTCGCGGAGGAAGTGAGCTTCGTGCGCCAGTATCTCGAGATCGAGCGAGTGCGATTCGGAGAGCGACTGTCCATCGACATCGACATCGATCCCGAGGTGGAAGCACTCAGTGTCCCGGCGCTCATCCTGCTGCCCATCGTGGAGAACGCCGTGCACCATGCCGTCGAGCGAAACGAGTACGGAGGGCGCGTCGCGGTTCGGGCCGCGCTTCGCGATCGCGAGCTGCAGCTGCTAGTCAGCGATGACGGTCCCGGAGAGGAGCAGATCGCGAGCGCCGGCTCGGGAATAGGGCTTTCCAATACACGTGCGCGACTCCAGCAGCTCTTTGGCGCCGCGGGTCAGTTGCGCTGGAGGGCGCTCCCGAGCGGAGGGAGCGAGTACGTTCTGGCGATGCCGCTGCGCGCGACTGTCCCGGCTCACGCTCACTTCGCACTGGCGTGAGCACCGTGATTCGGACGCTCATCGTCGACGACGAGCCGCTCGCGCGGCGGGGCATTCGCGCGCGGCTCGCTGCGGCGTCCGACTTCGAGATCGTGGGCGAGTGCGCGGGCGGCCGCGCGGGAATCGAGTCGATTCGCGCGCTCGCACCGGATCTCGTCTTTCTCGATGTTCAGATGCCCGAAGTCGATGGGTTCGCGGTCGTGGACGCGATCGACGTCGAGCACATGCCGATCGTGATCTTCGTGACCGCGTTCGACTCTTACGCGCTTCGCGCCTTCGAGACGCACGCGATCGACTATCTGCTCAAGCCGATCGACGACTCGCGATTCTCGGATGCGCTGGGCCGCGTTCGCGAGCGTGTGCGCGATCGTGCCGCGGGAGTGCTCTCCACTCGACTCGCGACCATGCTCGCTCAGATGCAGCACGCCGCGCCATCGCCGTCCCTGCGCCTCACCGTTCGTGATCGAGGACGTGTCGTACTTCTCGATCCGCGCGATGTGGAATGGATATCGGCCGATGGCGACTACGTGCGCATCACCGCTGGCGCGCGCACCTATCTCGTGCGCGAAACTCTCACCGCCATGGCTGCGCGACTGCTTCCGCCCCTCGTACGCATTCACCGGTCGACGATCGTGAACGTGGCGCACATCGGAGAGCTCGAGCCGTTGCCGAACCGGGAATATCTCGTAGTGATGCGGAGCGGCGCCCGGCTGCGCTCGAGCCGTACCTACGACACCGCGCTGCGGCAGCTACACCGGTCGGCGCCACGCCAACCGCAGGCTCAGGGCGTGCGCGGGGTGCGGTAGTCGCGCACGCGATCGGTGCGGCGCTTGAGCTCCTGAATCGCCGTACGCCTGCGCAGGGATACGCCGAGCACGCCGTTCCAGAGCGCTGCAACGGCGGCGAGCAGCCAGCCGATGAGCGAGAGAACCTCGACGGTGTGCACGCGCCACGCCGAGGTTGCGTGATCGGGAAGTACGAGCGCCGAGCCTGCGCGTCGCTCCGCAATCAGCGACACGAGAACGGCGATGCCCGCAATGAGGAACACCAGCACCGCGAGCCATGCGATGCGGCGGGGCGCGCCGCCGGCGCCGCCGAATACGCGGCTCCGGCGCGCGATCACCAGCGCCAACGTCGTTCCGACGATCCATTGCGCGCCGCCGACGAGCGGCACGAGCTGCTCGCTCGTCAGGCGTCTTTCCCCTTGAACGCGCGGCCCAGCAGATAGCCGATCGCGCCCGCGATCAACAGCGTGCGGCCGGGATTGTCCCGGACCTGGCGCTCGAGGCCCTGCTGGAACGACGTCATGTTGGCCCTGCGCAGCCAGTCCGCACTGCGCTCCATTCCTGACGCGACGCGATCGCTCGTTTCGATCACGCGCTTCTTCGTGGTCGCGATGGCATCATCGAACTTCTGGGTGTTCGTGGTGCGCTGCCGCAGGCGACCCGCGCCGGTCTCCAGCTTGTCCGCCAGCTGCGACTTCATTTGCACAGCCCGGTCGCGTACCGACGCCGCTGACTCCTCGACCTCGTCGTACACCTCCGGCGCGCTCGACGCCTCGGGCACATTGCCCGCGGTCGGTGGACTCGCCGATCCGGCTCCGAACGAACTCGACTCACCGAACTTCTCGTGGTCGCTCATGCCGGCGACCTGTTCGTTCTCATCCTGTTCCATGACCAGCTCCCGCTAATGAGTTGGACGGGAAGATGCAGCAGAGCCTATGCCACCCAACGTTAGCTCGCGCAATAGGAATCGAAAGCGCCAACCAGGTCCTGCGCAATCTCCGCGGACGTGCGTCCCTCGATGCGATTGCGCTCGAGCATGAACACGACCTTCCCATCCTTGAGCAGCGCGATCTGCGGCGACGATGGCCGATAACCCGTGAAATAGCCTCGCGCGCGCGCCGTCGCATCGACGTCCTGGCCTGCGAACACCGTCGTGACGGCGTCCGGTTTCGTCGCGTGTTGCAAGGCCATGGCAACCGCGGGGCGAGCGTTGCGCGCGGCGCATCCGCAAATCGAGTTGACCACCACGAGCGTCGTCCCCGTGGAGTCCTTCAGCTGCGCATCCACATCGCCCGGAGTGCGGAGCTCGCGAACGCCGAGGCGGGTGAGCTCCTCGCGCATCGGAGCGACGAAACGTTCATCGTATGGCATGATGGCACGTGGTGAGAGACGCTTGAAAGCTAACGCGTTCACGAGGACTTCAGGCTCCGGATTTCGGACGTGAAGCGACGCAGATCACCAATCCGCGCTAGTGCTTGCCTTCCCTCACCTCACGCGCCTCGATCTCTTCCTCGGCCTTCTCCATTTCCCGCTCGTCGTGAATCCGGATCGCCGTCGTGTCACGATGCTCGTGCTTGAGCAGCGCGTAGCGCACCGTCTGCACGACCACGGCGAGGATCAGGCTGAACGTGAAGATAGCTGCTCCATGCCAGATCAGACGGTCCATCACGATCGATCCGAGGTCGCCCGCGCGCGCCTGCTCCGAGCCGATGCGCTCGAACCTGATGCGAATCAGAATCGCGACCGCCGCTGCCTCCACCAGCCACTCCGCCACCGTGAACAGCGGAACGCGCCAGATCCACTGGCGCACGGGATGATTCCCGAGATACACGGTGGTGAGACTGAGCAGGAGGACGTACTCACCGGCGCCCGCGAGAAACAGCGAGATCCACCCGAAGGTGATCGTCGGGCTGGCGAGAATGAATACGCGGTAGATGTGCACCACGATTCCGGTGATCAGTGCCATCGGAATCAGTGACCGCGGAACTCGCGCGATCAGCGAATCGACACGCGCATGCGAGAACGAGCGCTCCGGAAAGAATGGAGACATCCCGCAATGTAGCGAGGGACCTGGGGGAGCGTAGCGGGCCTGTAGCTGGCCGTCACTCCCTACGCCACCTCGACTCGCCCGCTACGAGCCTTTGCTCTCGGCTGTCGCATCGGCGTGCCGCACGCCGGGATACATGCGCTGGAGTCGCTCGCCCGGCGTGAGCGAGGGATCGTCCGGCGGATCGTTGCCGTGTCGCGCGCGAAGCTCCTTGGTCGCGCGATTCATCTCCTCGAGCGCCGCCGACGCCCGCCGCTCGGCGTCGACGCGCTGAGCGGAGAGCTTCTGCAACCGGTAGGCGATGCTGACGGCGCAGATGAGCACCACACCGCCGAGCAAGACGACGTACAGCGCTGGGTTGTGCGACACGGGCGTGTCCTCCTTGTCTGGAAAAACGACCCTGCTGGACGGGCGCAACGGCCGCCGGCGCCATCTACGCCCGGCAAGCTCCGGCTCAGGAGGCTGGGCTGACGAGGCCGAGTACCGAGGCTGCCGCCTCCTCGAGCCGGTCGAGCTCGAGCGGATCGGCGAGCGCGGCGCCCTTGAACTTGCGCTCGTCCGCCTCGGACGCGTTCAGGAAGAGCAGCCTCTTGACCAGCGCCGATTGCTCGCGCCTGAGCGAGGAGAAGAAGGTCGCTGCGCGAGCTCCCGGCGCATCGAGATCGATGACGGCAAGATCGAATGTCTCGCTCCGCGCGCAGGCGAGTGCGGCCGCGCCATCCGATGCCGGCGTCACCCGGAAGCCACGCAGCCGAGCGAACGCCTGCACGCTGCCGCGCATCGTGGAGTCCGGCGTGACGAAGAGCATGCGGATGCCGTCGAGCGGCGACGGTGTCGCGAGCACGGTCGAAACGCCGCCGTTCCCCTGAGCTTCGGGATCGAACGCGGGAAGCGCGACGCGAAACATCGTCCCTTCAGCGCTGCTCCTGGGAATCGTGATCGTGCCGCCGTGCGCCGCGACGATGCCGTAGCTCACGCTGAGACCCAGCCCGGTGCCGTCGTCCTTGGTCGTGAAGAAGGGCTCGAAGATGTGCGCGCGCACGTCGGGAGGAATGCCCGGGCCGCTGTCCGTGATCTCGAGCAGCACGCGATCGCCCTCCTGCCTCGACTCGATGCGCAGCTTGCCGCCCGTCGGCGCCATCGCCTGCGATGCGTTCGTGAGCAGATTCAGGAGCACCTGCTGAATCTGACGCGGATCCGCCATCACATATGGCAGATCGTCCGCGAGCACGGTCTCGCACTCCACGCCACGCGACCTCAGATCGTGCGTCCGCAGCCGCATCGTCCGCTCGACGAGCTCGTTCACGCAGATCGTTCCCACCTCACTCTCGCTGCGTCGCGCGAAGGTGAGGAGGTCGCGCACGACCTGCGAGGCGCGCACCGTCTCGCTGCGTATCACCTCCACCGATTCGCGCTGGGACGCCGTCAACTTTCCGCGCTCGAGGATCTGCGCGAATGCGCTGATCGTGCTGAGCGGGTTGTTCACCTCGTGCGCGACACCGGCGAGCAGCTCGCCCGCACTCGCGAGACGCTCGCTCTCCGCGAGCCGTGCGCGCATCTCCCTGTCGGAGGTCATGTCGCGCCCCACCACGAGCATCTGCGGCGGATCGGCCTCGGGAAGCAGTCGTGCCGCGAAGGATGCGATGCGCACGTTGTGCCCGTGCCACACGCGTACCTCGAAGCGAGCTTCGCCGCCATCCATGACTCTCGCCACCTGATTGATGAGATGCGGGCGATCCTCGGGAAGCACGAGATCCTCCAGCATTCGGCCGACGAGCTGCACCGGCTGCAGTCCCACCAGATCCTGCACGGCGTCGTTCGCCTCGCGGATGCGCCCGCTCTGGAGCACCGTGAGCACGGCATCCGGCGCCGCGCGGAACAGCGTGCGGAATCGCCACTCGGTCTTGCGCAGCGTCTCCACCAGCTCCGCATTTGCCAGTGCGACGGATAACAGATCGCCCATCGCCTCGACGTGGGCCACCTCGCGCTCCGTGATGTCGCGAGGCTTGCGGAAGAACAGCACGAGCGCGCCAATGCGCTCCGCGCGCCGGTGCACGGGGATCACCATGACGCCGCGTGCCTCCGTGCAGGCCCTCACGTCTTCGTCCGCAGGCTCTTCACGCGCATCGACGATGGTCAATGCGGCTCCATTGCGCGCGACGCGCCCGATCGCACTCTCCTGCACAGTGAAGCTCGCGCCGGCGAGTGCCTCGCCCAGACCATGCGTGGTGGTCACCGCGATCCGGTCATCGGCAACGAGCCCGATCGCCGCGCCATCCGCGCGCGTGACATCCACCGCGGCCTCGATGAATCGCTGCAACACCTTCGACGCGTTGAGCTCGAGCGCGATCTGCTGACCGAGCGCCCACATCCGCTGAAGCACGCGATGCGCCTCCGCGAGCTCCTCCGTGCGCAGCGCGACGCGCTGCTCGAGGATTCCCGACAGCTCACGCTCGGCCAGCGCGACACTTTCCAGCACGACCGTCGTGCGTTGCTGCGTGAAGAGCGCGTGTCCCGCGCGAATTGCCAACAGCACGCCGAAGGCGAGTAATGCCACGCCGAGCAGCGGGTTCGGCTCGCCCCCGAAGGCATTGGCGGCGCCACTCCAGGAGGCAATGAGAATCGCCGCGACGATCGAAAAGGCGCGCACCTTCGCCGACTCACTCTCGTACATCGGCATCTCGCGCGACTCGCCGAGCGGCTGTTGCGGCCGCGGCGCGATCGCCCAGATGAGACAGATCTCCGTGAGCGTCCAGAGCGCGATGACGGTACGAGGTACGGGCAGTCCATCGAGCAGAACGGTGCGGCTGTACAGAAAGCTCGCGAGGGCGAGCGACACCAGCCCGAGCGAGATCCCCGCTGCGAGCCGTACACCGAGTGCCTCTCCGCGCCAGATCAGCAGCAGCGTCACGAGCACCATGTTCGCCGCCGCGAGTATGTTCCACGCGAACGCGAAGGCCCGCAGCAGAGTGCCGGCGCTGGAGATGCTGCTGGTGCCGAGATCCGCCTGCACGACCAGCATCGACACGGCAACCGAGAGCAGCAGCGCATCGGTGAGCGCCTCGAAGCGCATCCAGTTGCGATGCCGATAGCGCGCGAGCACCACCGTGAGTCCGATGAGGATCGCGATCTGCATGATCGTTCCCGTCGTCGCCTCGAGCAGCGGCCGCACGGGCGCGACCCCGTGCTGGAGCACGTGCGATATCCAGTCGAGGCGTCCCAGAAACGCACACGAGCCGGCGACGGCGGTCGCGAGGCAGATCGTTCGGCGCGTCCCGCTCGCTCCGCGCGCCGCCATTGCCGCGGTAGCGACGACGCCGATCGTCTGCAGCGCCACCAGGATATCCGACGTCAACGCCGTCCTCAGGCTCCAGGGGTTCGCCAGGAGCAGATAGAGGAGAGTTGCCGTGCACATCGCGATTGTCGGGGCTGCGAGAGACGTCGGCAGCCGGCGAGCGAAGAGGCGCGTCATCCAGCTATAGACGCACCAGCCCCCGGCGAGTTGCTCTCCGCCTGGGGCCGAAGGATTACCGATGGACGAGACTCGCCTTCCCGCGTAAGGGAGGACTCAAAATCCTGCGCGTATCCCGAGATAGAGGCTCCGTCCGATGCCGGGGATGATCCCTGGGCCCGGATACTCGGACGTTCGCATGGTGAAGTAGGAGAGATCGGTCAGATTGTTCACGCCGAGATCGAGCCCGAGCATGCGATTGAGCTGCCACTTGGCTGAGAGGTCCACCAGCTGGTACGCCGGCACGATGCCGACGTCGGCGTCGGGACTCGAGACTGTGTTGTTCGCGTCGGTGAACTGCCTCGTGACGACGCTCCACTGCACCCCGAGCGTGGCGCGTCCGCGCGCATAGGTGATGCCGGCTCGATTCACGATCGCGGGCGCGAGCTCCACGGAGTTGCCGGTGAACTCGCCGCTCGTGTAGCGCGCGTGCGTATAACCGAGCGCCTCGTAGACGTCGAGCGATCCCAGCGACGGATCGGTGTGCAGCAACGGTGCGAGTGACACGTTCACATACGCCTCGATGCCCCGATGCGTGCTCGTCGCGACGTTTGTGCGCTCGGTGAACGGCGTGCCCGACGAGTCGACGCCCGAGATGAGGCCGATGCGGTTCCTGTAGACGAGATCGAACACGCTCACGTCGAACTGCACCGCATCGCCCATCGTGCCGCGCCAGCCGAGATCGATGTTGAAGCCCTTCGGATCCTCGAGCTTTGGATCGATGC